>NZ_JAHGAD010000002.1:0-98629 GCF_030248375.1 Vibrio sp. B181a
TAGGACATCGCCAGGCTTTTAATTTAGACTTTAGGTCTAACCAGTGCGGAGCGGTAGTTCAGTTGGTTAGAATACCGGCCTGTCACGCCGGGGGTCGCGGGTTCGAGTCCCGTCCGCTCCGCCACTTATTCAGACAAAGCCCTAGCAGAAATGCTAGGGCTTTTTCGTTTGCGCTATTATTTTGGTCTACGACCAACGAGTCCCGCTCGTGTGCGAGTCCAATTGCGTGCAAGCCCAGCCGCTCTGCCACTTATTTAGAAACCCAGTCTCCGGACTGGGTTTCGTCGTTTTTGAGCATAATAATTTTCCTTTCAGGGAATGAGTCCCGGTTGCCCGCAACCCCGGCCGTCAGCCACTTATTACAGTCCTCAGCAGAAATACTGTGGTCTTTTCGTATTTGCGATTGGTCTATGACCAATGAGTCCCGCTTGTGTACGAGTCCAATTGAGTGCAAGCCCAGCCGCTCCGCCTCTTATTTAGAACCCTAGCCTTCGAAAATTCTCTAATAAAGTTTAGCTAGCATGTAATCGGTTCAAACTTATCAGCTCATTTAGATCGTCTTATCCTTATCTAGTAAAGATTTTGATGTTTGAGTAGATGAACTCTATAGCTCTTGTCTAGTCGTCTTCACTAATTTCTGTAGAGTTGGCTTTAGCCTGAAGACTCCTATCTTCCGTAATTCATTCTCAGCTCAGTCTCCGAGTTGTTCTTATTATATGGAGAGGAGGCACTTCTTCTTTTCAATTTGGTAAGTTACTAGCGACTCTGCTCTTAGTGTTACATTGGTCTATGTATATGAGTATGGATTAAGAAGCGCTGCGTGAAGTTACTTAAGGCAGGTTGGCCTCAGTGTATTGTTTTTGTTGTAGGCACCTTAGACTTTAGGCACAAAAAAGGCAGCCAAATGGCTGCCTAGTTTGATCATTATAACAGTACTTATTCTTGAGAAGCTTTTGCTTCTTGTGGCTCAACTGAGCCTTCTGCTTCCATTTCTTTCTCTGCTTGTTTTGCCTTCTCAATCATTGGTGTAATAGTTGAGCCTTGAATAAGGATTGAGAACACTACCACTGAGTAAGTCATGACCATGATGATCTCTTTTACATCAATCAACTTCTCCGGAATAACCAAGATGCCGGAAGGGATTGATAGTGCCATTGCTAATGCAAGACCACCACGCAAACCACCCCAAGTAAGGATCTTCACTGACCATGGGTTGTATTTTCTGTAGCGCTTAAAGCCAATATAAGAGAGAAATACACTGAGATAGCGAGCAGTGAGTACCAGTGGTACTGAAATAGCCATCATAATCCAGTCTTCTTTGTGGAATTCGAACAGTAGCATCGACATACCGATCAGTAGGAACAAGACGCCATTTAGGAATTCATCAACTAGCTCCCAGAAGTGGTCTAGATGATCTTCACTCTCTTTCGAGAAGCCAATAAAGCGCGTCCAGTTACCAATCATGATGCCCGACACCACCATTGCTAGCGGTCCCGATACGTGAAGATATTCTGCAAATGCGTAACCAGCGGTAGGAACACCAATAGTAAGCAGCAGTTCCATTGAGTGGTCATCAGTTGCGCTGATTAGGTAGTGGAAAATCAAACCCAATACGAAGCCGTAAACAATGCCTCCGATAGCTTCTTGAATAAACAGATGTGTAACGCTGCCTACTGTTGGTGCTTCGGTACCGAACGCGATGGTGAAGAGTGTCACGAAGATCACGAGGCCAAATCCGTCGTTAAACAGAGATTCACCTTCTATCTGTGTCGAGATACGTCTTGGGGCATTAAGCTTTTTGACAATGGCGAGAACTGCAATCGGGTCGGTAGGAGAGATAAGTGCACCGAAGAGTAAGCAGTAAACAAGATCGAATTGAATACCGATAACTTGGCAGAAGCCGTAAAGCACAAAACCAATGAAGAAGGTTGAGAAGAGCGTTGCGCCTAAAGCGAGTACAGTGATTTCCCACTTTTGGTCTTTGAGGTTAGGAAGCTTGATCCCCAAGCCACCGGCAAAAAGTAGGAATCCAAGGATGCCTTTGAGAAGAAAGTCTTCGAAATTAATGCTGGTCACAGTTTCGGTTGCTATCTCGGTGAGATGAAACCAATCATTTTGGCCTGCGATTAGAATGAGGAGTGAAAGAATCATCGAACCGGCAGTGATTGCGATGGTGGTTTGCATCTTTCCTATCTTACTGTTTACAAAGGCAATAACCATTGCGGCTGCAGATAGAAAACATAAAGTATGATAGACCGACATAGAGCTCTCTATTTGTAACATTTTATGAATGGAATTCTCGGACGATGTTGACTAAATAGCAAACATTTTTTCGAGATTATTTTGTCACTCGACGGAGGCAAAATAATCAGTAATTCGCATTTTAGACGTCTAGACTCCTTTAATTTGTGTGATAGGATGGAGAGATAACTAAAGGAATGAGGCTGTACTGTGGGAAGTAATGTAAGACAACAGATTGAAGCTCAATTAAAGCAACGTATCTTGCTGATTGATGGTGGTATGGGCACCATGATTCAGGGATACAAACTTGAAGAGCAAGACTATCGAGGAGAGCGCTTTGCGGATTGGCATTGTGATCTAAAAGGCAACAACGATTTGTTGGTGCTCACTCAGCCTCAATTGATTAAGGAAATTCACAGCGCTTACTTAGAAGCTGGCGCTGATATTCTTGAGACCAACACCTTTAACGCGACGACGATCGCGATGGCTGACTATGAGATGGAAAGCCTGAGTGAGGAAATCAACTATGCCGCTGCAAAGCTTGCTCGTGAAGCCGCTGATGAGTGGACGGCAAAAACGCCAGAGCGCCCACGTTATGTCGCGGGTGTGCTTGGTCCAACAAACCGTACTTGTTCTATCTCCCCTGATGTAAACGATCCGGGCTATCGTAATGTCAGCTTCGATGAGCTTGTTGAAGCTTATTCAGAATCCACTCGAGCGCTGATAAAAGGTGGTTCTGATCTTATTCTGATCGAGACCATCTTCGATACGCTTAACGCTAAAGCTTGTGCCTTCGCGGTTGATAGTGTTTTCGAAGAACTAAGTATCGAGTTACCAGTGATGATCTCCGGTACCATTACCGATGCTTCTGGACGTACGCTTTCTGGTCAAACAACGGAAGCCTTCTATAACTCTCTTCGTCATGTTAACCCGATTTCATTTGGTTTGAACTGTGCACTTGGCCCTGACGAACTACGCCCATACGTAGAAGAGCTTTCTCGTATTTCAGAATCTTTTGTTTCTACTCACCCAAATGCGGGTCTACCGAATGCTTTTGGTGAGTATGACCTTTCGCCAGAAGATATGGCGGAACACGTTAAAGAGTGGGCGGAGAGTGGTTTCCTCAACCTAATTGGCGGCTGTTGTGGTACCACACCAGAGCATATTCGTCATATGGCAATGGCAGTTGAAGGCGTGAAACCTCGTGATTTGCCTGAGCTTACAGTTGCGTGTCGTTTATCCGGTCTTGAGCCTCTTACTATTGAAAAAGAGACGCTGTTTATCAACGTAGGTGAGCGTACTAACGTTACTGGTTCTGCTCGATTTAAGCGTCTGATCAAAGAAGAGCTCTATGATGAAGCGCTAGAGGTCGCCCGACAACAAGTTGAGAACGGCGCTCAGATCATCGACATCAACATGGATGAAGCTATGTTGGATGCAGAAGCCTGTATGGTTCGCTTCCTAAACCTATGCGCATCTGAGCCTGAAATATCCAAAGTGCCTATCATGGTCGACTCCTCTAAGTGGGAGGTGATCGAGGCGGGGCTGAAGTGTATTCAGGGTAAGGGCATCGTAAACTCCATCTCTTTGAAAGAAGGTAAAGAGAAGTTTGTTGAGCAAGCAAAACTGATTCGTCGCTATGGTGCTGCGGTTATCGTTATGGCGTTTGACGAAGTTGGTCAGGCAGAAACGCGTGAACGTAAGCTCGAAATCTGTACTAACGCTTATCGTATCTTGGTTGATGAAGTCGGCTTCCCACCAGAAGATATCATCTTTGACCCGAACATCTTTGCGGTTGCGACGGGTATCGAAGAGCACAATAACTACGCCGTGGATTTCATCGAAGCGGTTGCCGACATTAAGCGCGACTTGCCTCACGCGATGATCTCCGGTGGTGTTTCTAACGTTTCCTTCTCATTCCGCGGTAATAACTACGTTCGTGAAGCGATTCACGCGGTGTTCCTATACCACTGTTTTAAAAATGGTATGGACATGGGCATCGTGAACGCGGGTCAGTTAGAAATTTACGATAACGTTCCTGATAAGCTGCGTGAAGCAGTAGAAGACGTGGTTCTTAACCGCCGTGATGATTCGACTGAGCGACTGCTTGATATCGCAGCAGAATATGCTGGAAAGGGGGTCGGCAAAGAAGAAGATGCTTCTGCACTAGAGTGGCGTACTTGGACGGTAGAAAAACGTCTAGAGCATGCGCTGGTTAAAGGCATTACGGAGTTCATTGTCGAAGATACCGAAGAAGCTCGCCTCAATGCCTCTAAGCCACTTGAAGTAATTGAAGGTCCATTGATGGACGGCATGAACGTGGTGGGTGACTTATTTGGTGAAGGTAAGATGTTCCTTCCTCAGGTAGTGAAATCTGCGCGTGTTATGAAGCAGGCCGTAGCGCACTTAGAGCCTTTCATTAATAAAGAGAAGCAAGCGGGGTCTTCCAACGGTAAGATCTTACTGGCTACGGTAAAAGGTGACGTGCACGATATCGGTAAGAACATTGTTGGCGTGGTTCTGCAATGTAACAACTACGAGATCATCGATCTTGGCGTCATGGTCCCATGTGAGAAGATCCTCAAGGTAGCCAAAGAAGAAAACGTCGACATTATTGGTCTTTCTGGTTTGATCACTCCGTCCCTCGATGAAATGGTGCATGTAGCGAAAGAAATGGAGCGTCTTGATTTCGATCTTCCACTTCTGATTGGTGGTGCAACAACATCCAAAGCACATACGGCGGTTAAGATTGAGCAGAACTACAAACACCCAGTGGTATACGTCAATAACGCTTCTCGTGCAGTTGGTGTATGTACATCACTGTTATCAGACGAGCTTCGTCCTGGCTTTGTTGAAAAACTGGATGCGGACTATGAGCGCGTGCGTGATCAGCATAACCGTAAGAAGCCGCGCACTAAGCCTGTTACTTTAGAAGAAGCACGAGCGAACAAAGTCGCGATTGATTGGGATAAGTATACGCCTCCTGCTCCTGTAAAGCCGGGCATCCATATTTTTGATGACTTTGAAGTGTCTACTTTGCGTAAGTACATCGACTGGACACCTTTCTTTATGACTTGGTCACTAGTCGGTAAGTACCCAACAATCTTTGACCATGAAGAAGTGGGCGAAGAGGCACAGCGCCTGTACAAAGACGCTAATGAGTTATTGGATCGTGTTGAGCGTGAAGGGTTACTCAAAGCGCGCGGCATGTGTGGTCTGTTCCCTGCAGCAAGCGTGGGTGATGATATCGAAGTCTACACCGACGAATCGCGTACAGAAGTGGCGAAAGTGCTGCATAACTTGCGCCAGCAGACGGAGAAACCAAAAGGCTTCAACTACTGCCTGTCGGATTATGTTGCCCCGAAAGAGTCTGGTAAGCACGATTGGGTTGGTGCTTTTGCTGTAACCGGCGGTATCGGTGAACGCGAACTTGCCGACGAATACAAAGCACAGGGTGATGATTACAATGCCATCATGATTCAAGCGGTAGCGGACCGTCTGGCGGAAGCATTTGCTGAGTATCTACATGAGCGTGTGCGTAAAGATATTTGGGGTTACGCTACGGATGAAGAGCTGTCGAATGAAGAACTGATTCGTGAGAAATACCAAGGTATTCGACCTGCTCCAGGCTATCCTGCCTGTCCAGAGCATACTGAAAAAGGACCGCTTTGGGAGCTTATGAATGTTGAAGAAAACATTGGTATGTCACTGACATCGAGCTATGCGATGTATCCCGGAGCATCCGTATCGGGTTGGTACTTCTCGCATCCTGACTCTCGTTACTTTGCGATCGCTCAGATCCAAGAGGATCAGTTGCAAAGCTATGCTGATCGTAAAGGCTGGGATAGGATCGAAGCGGAGAAATGGTTAGGTCCGAACATTAACGGTTAACCAAACCATATAGAAACTAAAAGGGCTGCCATGTGCAGCCCTTGTTTATTAGTACATGAAAGCAGTCTTATTGCTCGAACAATTCAGTATGCAGTTTTTGAATCGCTTGGCGAGATACGGACTCGTGAACAAGGAAGCACAGGTTATGTGGACTTGCTCCGTAACAGATCATACGTAGGTTGAAGTCTTCTAGCGTGCCAAATACTTGCTTCGCGTAGCCTTTGCTTTCACTCATATTGTTACCAATCAGAGCGACGAGGCATAGGTCGTGTTCTACTTCTACTTTACATAGCTCTTCAAGCTCTTCACGCGCGGCTTGTGGTAACTGAGGAGCACCGCCAGACGTGTCTGTTTGGTCAAGAGTGAGTGACACACTGATTTCAGATGTGGTGATCAGATCTACAGAGATTTTGTGCTTCGCTAGGATTTCAAATACTTTGGCTAAGAAGCCGTATGCGTGGAACATGTTAGCACTGCGTAATGTCACCATGGTTTGGTTGCAGCGCAGAGCAAGTGCTCGGAATAAAGGTGAGCTCTCTACTTGGTGGCGGATCCATGTACCACCTTTTTCCGGTTCTTTAGACGAACCTACGAATACAGGGATGTCGTGACGAAGTGCCGGAACCAATGTTGAAGGGTGCAGAATTTTTGCGCCGAAGTTTGCCATCTCTGATGCTTCGCTAAAGCTGATCTCTGGGATTGGCGCTGCTTTTGAGGCGATACGTGGGTCTGTGGTATAGATGCCCGGTACGTCGGTCCAAATCTCTAGACCTGCAGCTTTCACGCCTTCTGCAATGAGTGCTGCACTGTAGTCACTGCCGCCACGACCAAGCGTGGTGGTATTACCTTCTTCATCTGAGCCAATAAAACCTTGGGTGATAACCACGTATTCTTGGCAAAGTGGGACTAACTTTTCTTGTGCTAGCTGCGAAATTGTCTCGACATTAGGTTCAGCTCGACCAAAATTACCATCGGTTTTTAGCACGTCGCGAATATCAAAACGAACTGCGTTCACACCACGCTCTCGCATTAGTTGCGCAAGGATATGAGTCGACATTAATTCACCACAAGCGACTAAATGATCGGTCAGTTTAGTGCTTGCTTGGATTGAAGCGGCCTCTGCCAAACTGGTGACGGTATCAAGAATCGAATAAACCTCTGCCGCAGCTTCGGTTGCGTCCTCAAGTTGCGACAGAATCGATTCGTGGATGCCTGCTAGTTTCTGAAGTACTTCCGCACGATGTTCTTGGTCTTGAACACCATTTGCTAGTTCAACTAAGAGATTAGTGACACCTGAGCAAGCGCTGCTAACCACAAGGCGAGTATTTGGGTTGTTTTCTATGATAGTGGAGCAACGACTCATTGCCTCAAAGTTGGCAACACTGGTTCCACCGAATTTTGCTACGTTAAATGCGCTCACTGCGTTCTCCCACGACTTCCTGAAAAAAATAACAACAATTATTGGTTGCCTAATACATCCAATGTTTGGTGAGGAAAGGAACAGAGCAAATAGAGAGGTAGTTAGAATGTAATTTGAAAATTTACCCTCAGAAGCTCTTCATCATACGGCGCTGATGACAGTTGATGGGATTCAACCCACGTCAACCGACAAGTCAAATCCTGCAACTTTGACTTACCTCGGCACTACTCCCCCTGAGTGATTGGTATTGGAATTGCGGTTCCACAAATCACCTGCCTGGGCAGTGCTCCTCTTCTGCATAAAGCTTAAACATTGAACGGTTTTGCTGTCACATTGTCAACCAATATCTCAACCATTATGAAAGTTTTTATTAACGAATTTGTGACAGTGGTTTGACCTCTATACTTAGGGCTAATTGCCGATAGAGGAAAAATCTATTAGGGTGAAAACTTCGATACCTGAGCCAACCTTTTGAATAGAACTTTTATAACGCTCAGGATGAATGACTGCAATCAAGGAGCTGACATGCCGATCCAAAGCTTTATCCCCCCGCACCGTATTTTGATGGGACCTGGTCCCTCTGATATTTCACCTCAGGTTTTACAAGCGCTTAGCCGTCCAACGGTTGGTCACCTAGACCCACTTTTCATCGCCATGATGGATGAGCTAAAACAACTGCTTAAATACGCTTTCCAAACAGAAAATGAATTTACTATCGCAGTGTCTGCGCCGGGCAGTGCGGGCATGGAAACGTGCTTCGTTAACCTGATTGAAAGGGGCGACAAAGTTATCGTCTGCCGTAATGGTGTCTTCGGTGAGCGTATGCGTGAAAACGTGGTTCGTGCTGGTGGTGAAGCGGTTGTCGTCGATGATGAGTGGGGAACCCCTGTATCGGTCGATAAAGTTGAAGAAGCATTAAAGCAGCACCCTGATGCGAAGATTCTTGCTTTTGTTCATGCTGAAACATCGACGGGCGCGGTAAGTGATGCTCAAGCTCTGGGTCTACTCGCGAAGCAATACGGTCTGTTATCGATTGTTGATGCTGTGACCTCGCTTGGTGGTGTTCCTCTTAAAGTTGACGAGTGGCAGTTAGATGCGGTGTATTCCGGTAGCCAAAAATGTCTTTCGTGTGTTCCAGGTTTATCGCCTGTGACGCTTTCTCCGGCAGCTATTGAGAAGATTCAATCAAGAACGACACCGGTTCAAAGCTGGTTCTTGGATCAAAGCTTAGTATTAGGTTACTGGAGTGGACAAGGTAAACGCAGCTATCACCACACGGCGCCAGTGAACAGCTTGTATGCTCTGCATGAAGCTCTACTTATCCTTAAAAATGAAGGTTTAGAAAATGCATGGGCGCGTCACCAGTTAATGCACGAGAAGCTTAAAGCAGGTCTGCAAAAACTAGGCTTTGAATTTGTGGTAGAAGAGGAGTATCGACTACCGCAATTGAATGCGATTTATGTCCCTGAAGGAATTGATGAAGCAAAAGTGCGTAATCACTTACTTGAAACCTACAACCTAGAGATTGGTGCAGGTCTTGGTGCGCTGGCTGGTAAAGCATGGCGAATTGGATTGATGGGCTATGGTGCTCGACCTGAAAATGTTGCTTTGTGTTTGCGAGCTTTAGAAGAGTCTTTGACTGAATAAACTGCCTCGGTAATGAGATAAAGAAAAGCGAAGGTTATTCCTTCGCTTTTTTGTATTTATTGCTTAGCACCTGACGTCGGTGTTGGTGAAGCAGAGATTGCTTGGGAAGGTGGCTGATAGTTGACGCCACTGAAATCAATTTTAGGGAACAAGAACTGTGCCTCAGCGCGAATTTGTTCTGCCTTGCTTGAGTCATCCAACCCTTGATATGCCAGTATCAAGTTGTTGTAAAATGCTGGGCGTGGCTTGTCTTTAATGATTTCCAAAGACCAATCAATGTAAGGCTGAATCAAGGTTGGATCTTGCTTGTATAAACCGATGTTTAAGAAAGTACTGTATACATCCCAGTCGAAACGATCTTTCCAAACCACAGGGTTCGTCACTTGATTCAAGATATCCGGGTTGGTTGGGCGCGTAGTTTCAAACTTGGTTAAGACATAGTTAGTGTGCAATGCGCTAACCATATAGAAAGTAAACACTGCTGGAATGACTAGGCTACATACTCGCAATAAACTTTTGGTTACTTTGCTAAACGGTGCTTGGCGGTAACGAGACACTCGTTGGTCGACCCAATAAAGAAGAATCACAAAGATCAGCCAATGCACCAATGAATGATAGAAGGGGTATTCTAATTGTGAGTGCAGCACGATTGGAATAAACAGAGCCAACAGTGCTAATCGAGTACCGCGTTTGGCTTGGTAGATGCGATATAGCACTAGCGCCATTGCCAAAAAGATCCCCAGAATTGGTAATAGTCCGCCTTCTACTGCCCAATACAACAACTCATTGTGTGGGTGGTCCATCGATGGCAAGCCCGCAGGATAGCTTTCATTAAGTGCATGCTGGCGTGCTGTGTATAGCATGTATTCTGACTCAAACTTGCCGTAACCATAACCAGTGAATGGCTTCTCAATCACCATGTCCAATGTTTGTGGGAAAGTGTAAGCACGCGGTGACTCCATGTTCACTTTTTCGCTGGCTAGGCCGCTTCCATCTGGAAAGGCAATATTTATTACCACAACCGACAGAGCTAGACCTGCTGCCATAGCCATTACCCAACGAACAAAGCGCGCACGTGTTGCAAAGCGATACATGTATGGAATCACCAGCAAAATAGCAATGATGGATGCTAGCCAACCAGTACGAGAGGCAAGGGCAACGATAAGAGGCAGTGTCAGTACAGGTACGGCGTACAACAGGTAAATATCGCTGAGTTTACGAGAATATTTGTAAGGTTGTCTGGCGAGTAGATAGCTGGCAATCACTAAACCAGTTGCAAGGAAGCTCGCCATGACATTGGGTTGCTGGAAGATGCCATAAGGGCGGTTAGCTATCGTGTCGTATCCAAATACGTTTCCTGGTTTAAGGTAAAGATATTGCGTTAAACCGAAAATCGCTTCGATAACAACGGCAAGGACAATAAACCACAATAAGCGTTGGCGATGCTTATTACTGAAATGGAATTGTTGCAGTACGACGAAGAACAACATGCCGCACCACAGGCCAATCAGCTTATTTGCAGCGAGCATACTATCCGCGTTGGGGTAGAAAATGGGCAGCGTCATGATGATACAACTGCTCAACAGACCGATTGTTAATTTGGAATAACGTAACACACGGTTGGTCGCAAGTTGGTAGCAGCCAATACCGAGTACAAAGCTGAACGCAATCCATGTGGTCGCATTGAAAGACAGAGCTAGTCCAGAGCCTCCCGGATTTGGCATGAAGAAATGCATCGCCAGCAGAAATAGTGCTGCTAACGCGATGAGAAACTTGCGGTTAAGAGGAACTTGCACTTTACCTGGGGAAAGCTTGGTTCCACTGACGTGTATAGTTGCCATAGTTATTGTGTTGTTTTGAATGAAAAAAGACCAGCGATGGCTGGTCTTTGTACTTTACCTGTTTTTTCTACTTCAACATAGGCTTAAGGAAGCGAGCTGTGTGTGAACCTTCGATCTGAGACACATCTTCAGGGGTTCCTTGTGCAATGATCTCACCACCACCTTGTCCACCTTCAGGCCCTAAGTCGATAATCCAGTCTGCCGTCTTAATGACATCGAGGTTATGCTCGATGACGACAACGGTATTTCCGTGGTCGCGCAGACGGTGCAGTACAGTTAGTAGCTGTTGGATATCGTGGAAGTGCAGACCGGTTGTCGGCTCATCCAAAATGTATAAGGTTTTACCAGTATCACGCTTAGACAGCTCTCGAGCCAGTTTCACACGCTGAGCTTCACCACCTGACAGCGTAGTTGCCGCTTGACCTAAGCGAATGTAAGACAAACCTACATCCATCAGAGTTTGCAGCTTACGAGCAATCGCAGGTACTGGATCGAAGAAAGTACGTGCATCTTCTACCGTCATTTCCAATACTTCATCAATGGTCTTGCCTTTGTAACGTACTTCAAGTGTTTCGCGGTTGTAGCGTTTACCTTTACACACATCACAAGGAACGTAAACGTCAGGTAAGAAGTGCATTTCTACCTTGATTACACCATCACCCTGACACGCTTCACAGCGACCTCCGCGTACGTTAAAGCTAAAGCGCCCCGGTTTGTAACCGCGAGAGCGCGACTCTTGCGTGCCAGCAAACAGTTCACGAATCGGAGTAAAGATTCCCGTGTAAGTGGCTGGGTTTGAGCGTGGCGTACGACCGATAGGGCTTTGGTCAATGTCGATAACTTTATCGAAGTGCTCTAAACCTTTGATCGCTTTATATGGTGAAGGTTGCGCCGTTGTTGCGCCGTTCAACTGGGTATGAGCAATCTTAAAGAAGGTATCGTTGATCAGAGTCGACTTACCTGAGCCGGATACACCGGTAATACAACTGAACAAGCCAACAGGAACGGAAAGGTCGACATTGTTTAAGTTGTTACCTGTCGCGCCAAGTAATTCAACGGTTTTCTTTGGATCGCGTGGTGTACGCTCTTTTGGTACCGCAATCTCTTTCGCGCCACTGAGGTACTGACCAGTCAGTGAGTTCGGATTGGCAATGATCTCGTCCATCGTACCTTCAGCGACCACGTTACCGCCGTGTACACCGGCACCTGGACCGATATCGATCACGTGATCAGCACAACGAATCGCATCTTCATCGTGCTCAACCACTAATACCGTGTTACCTAAATCTCTTAGGTGGGTCAGAGTTTTCAATAGACGTTCGTTATCACGCTGGTGGAGACCAATTGATGGCTCATCCAGTACGTACATAACACCGACTAGACCCGCACCAATTTGGCTTGCTAAACGAATACGTTGAGCCTCACCGCCTGATAAGGTTTCCGCGCTACGTGATAAGTTGAGGTAGTTCAAACCAACGTTAACCAAGAATTGCAGGCGGTCGTTGATTTCCTTCATCACTTTTTCAGCGATTTGGGCGCGTTGGCCTTCAAGCTTCAAAGTGTGGAAGAATTCCAATGCGTCGGCGATGCTGAGTTCAACAATCTCCGGTAGTGTCGTATCGGCGATAAAAACGTTACGAGCTTCAAGGCGTAGACGAGTACCACCACAGCTTGAGCAAGACTTAGTAGAGATGTATTTCGCAAGCTCTTCACGTACCGAGTTAGATTCAGTATCGCGGTAACGGCGTTCAAGTGTGTTCAGGATCCCTTCAAAAGGATGGCGCTTAACGCGAATGTCACCACGATCGTTAATGTACTTGAACTCTACTTCAGTACGCCCCGATCCTTTAAGAATGATGTCTTGGGTTTTCTTTGGTAGAGAGTTAAATGGTGCGTGAAGATCGAAGTCGTAATGATCCGCCAGCGCAGTCAGCATCTGAAAATAATAGTAGTTCTTTTGATCCCAACCTCGAATCGCACCTTGTGCCAAACTCAGAGTTTCATCTTGAATAACTCGGCTTGGGTCGAAATATTGCTGCACACCTAAACCATCACAAGTGCCACACGCACCTGCTGGGTTGTTGAATGAGAACAAACGAGGCTCAAGTTCTTGCATGCTGTAGCCACAAATAGGGCAAGCAAAGTTAGCTGAGAAGATCACCTCTTCGCCATCGCCTTCCATTGGAGCAACAACAGCAATACCACCAGATAGCTCTAGTGTGGTTTCGAATGATTCAGCCAAACGTTGCTGCAAATCCGGGCGGACTTTAAAGCGGTCCACAACCACTTCAATAGTGTGTTTCTTGTGCAGTTCTAACGGCGGTGGATCAGAAAGATCGCAAGTTTCACCATCGATGCGTGCGCGGATGAAACCTTGAGCTGCAAGGTTCTCTAAAGTCTTAACGTGCTCACCTTTACGCTCTTTCACGATAGGAGCAAGTAGCATCATTTTGCTGCCTTCTGGCAACTCTAAGACTTTATCGACCATTTGGCTGATGGTTTGTGCTGCCAGAGGCGTATGGTGTGTTGGACAGCGAGGCTCACCAACGCGAGCATAAAGTAGACGCAGGTAATCGTATACCTCGGTAATGGTACCGACGGTAGAACGTGGGTTGTGTGATGTTGATTTCTGCTCAATCGAGATCGCAGGAGACAAACCTTCGATGTGGTCAACATCTGGCTTTTCCATAAGAGACAAAAATTGGCGCGCGTAAGCTGATAGTGACTCTACGTAACGTCTTTGGCCTTCAGCGTACAAAGTATCGAATGCGAGAGAGGATTTACCAGAACCACTCAAACCAGTAATGACAATCAGTTTATCACGGGGGATAGTGAGGTTGATGTCTTTGAGGTTATGGGTGCGGGCACCACGAACTTCTATTTTATCCATCGTTTTTGCTCTATGTATAACCAAGTGACGCAAGTATTACATAGTGTGAGAAATGTGCAAAGAAAATACTGGACAAAAAAACAGTAAACAAAAAGCCCAGCATTAAGCTGGGCTTTCTAATCAATAAGTTCGAGTTGGTTACGCTTCTTTCTTCGTAGCGTGTTTGCCTAGCTCAGACTTCTTTTCATCTTTTAGGTATAGGTTTTCGAAGCAGTAGTTTGTTGCTTCGATGTAGCCTTCTACGCTACCACAGTCGAAACGTTGGCCTTTGAATTTGTATGCCAACACACAGCCTGCTTTTGCTTGCTTAAGTAGTGCGTCAGTGATTTGGATTTCGCCACCTTTACCTGGTTCCGTGTTTTCGATCAGCTCGAAAATATCTGGAGTCAGGATGTAGCGACCAATGATTGCTAGGTTGCTTGGCGCGGTACCTTTCTCTGGTTTCTCAACCATGTCATCTACGCGGTAGATGTCATCTTTGATCATCTCACCAGAGATAACGCCGTATTTGTGGGTTTCTTCTTCTGGTACTTCTTGAACTGCAACGATTGAGCAACGGAACTGTTTGAATAGCGCTACCATTTGAGCCAGTACGCCTTCTTGTTCGTTCACACAAAGATCATCTGCAAGTACCACAGCAAATGGTTCATCACCTACAAGTTCACGACCAGTTAGGATTGCATGGCCTAGACCTTTCATCTCACGCTGGCGAATGTAGGTAAAGTTTGCAGAGTCAATGATTTCACGGATATCAACCAGCAGTTCTTCTTTGTTTGTACCGCTGATTTGGTGTTCCAATTCGTAGTTTTTATCGAAGTGGTCCATGATTGAGTGTTTACCACGGCCAGTCACGATACACATGCCGTTCATGCCTGCTTGGATCGCTTCTTCAACACCGTATTCAATCAGTGGCTTGTTCACTACAGGCATCATTTCTTTAGGCATAGACTTGGTCGCAGGGAGGAAGCGCGTACCGTAGCCCGCTGCAGGGAACAGACATTTTTTAATCATTGGGGGAATATCCTTTCTCATTATTTAATCAAGAATCTGGGCATCACTTTAACACGAGAGGTGCATATGAATCATGAATTAAGTAGGAAAAAATATGAGAATCGGAGCCTAAAGAAGCATGAGCAATCACCACTTTTACAAAATTTGTGTTGCTCATCATTGTTTTATGACATCAGGTTTTGGTCAGCCCAAGCAATCGCTTGTACACGGTTTTTGACCGAAAGCTTCTTAAAAATCTGATACAGGTGAGACTTGATAGTGAATTCGCTCACGAATAACTCTTCGGCCATTTGATTGTTTGATGCGCCAGCTTGCAGGCAGCGAAGTACTTGCAGTTCACGAATGGTCAAATCGACGGTGGCAGGAGCGGTGTGGGTACTAATGACGTTACGATAATAATGGAGAAGTTGACTGGTGACATTACGAGGCAGCCAGTTTTGACCATTAATGATTTCCTTTAACCCTTCGCCAATCTGCTCAAGAGAACTCTCTTCATAGAAGATGCCTTTCAATTGACCAAACGCCAATAGCTCATCTGTCGTCAAACGTTTAGGAACGTTGAACACGACTGTTTCGAAATTCTTCCAAATCAGGGGAAGGTTTTTTATCGATAGAACCAACTCTTTGTGCTCACTGAAGTCGATAAGCAAGATTTTATTGCGGTGCTTCGGGTTTGCTTCCATCAGTGCTTGGGTCGAAATGACGGGGATGTCGATATCTGTATACTTCTCCAGAGCTTCGACCTTTTTCCCTGCTTCCTCTTCCATGCTGATTAGAAAAAGTTTTCTCGCATAAGCCGATTTTTTCACGCGCCTTAATCTCCTTGAGTAAAGTTTCTTGAGTTCGAAAACGCGGATACGTTGGCATCAATCATCACTCAGAGCTATAGGAAGGGAGGAGAAATGCGTTGAGATTCAAAGGTTCACGAAACGATGTCTGCAAAACGAATCAAAAATGCTACGCCTTGAGCTTGAAGTGAGATTTCGATTCCACAATACGTTGCCTCAGAACACAATGGGGATTAGGCTTTAATCAAAACATCAAAGCGTGTATTCTTATGCGCTAAAATTTTATATAGATCCAGAGTGAAACGGAGCACATCATGGCCAGCCGTGGAATTAACAAAGTTATTTTGGTGGGGAATCTAGGTAACGACCCTGAAATTCGTTACATGCCTAATGGCGGTGCAGTAGCAAACATCACGATTGCAACTTCTGAGTCATGGCGTGATAAAGCGACTGGCGAACAGCGCGAAAAAACAGAATGGCACCGTGTTGTGCTGTTCGGCAAACTTGCTGAAGTAGCAGGCGAGTACCTACGTAAAGGTTCTCAAGTGTACGTTGAAGGTCAACTTCAAACTCGTAAATGGCAAGACCAAAGTGGCCAAGACCGCTACTCAACAGAAGTGGTTGTTCAAGGCTTCAATGGCGTAATGCAAATGCTTGGTGGCCGTGCTCAAGGTGGCGCACCAATGGGTGGTGGTCAGCCTCAACAGCAGCAACAAGGTGGTTGGGGTCAACCTCAACAACCAGCTCAGCAGCAATACAATGCTCCTCAGCAACAGCAACAGGCTCCGCAGCAACCACAGCAGCAACCACAGCAGCAATACAACGAGCCACCAATGGATTTCGACGACGATATTCCGTTCTAAGTCGACTGAGTATTGAATTTAAAAGGCCGCGAATTTCGCGGCTTTTTTATTATCTTCGTGCTTGTATCACGGGCTCAATCATTTCAAATTGTAATTAAAAGACAGTAACTCTCAAATCACGAATAATGTCTTGTTTCTTTCCGCCTCAGCTTCTCACATTCACGCGAATGCGATTGTCTAGTGAAGGCTTATCAAGTATAAATATTTCAATAAGGTATATGATGAATAGAAAAGGAATTTGGTATTCATGAGGTATACCCCAACTCTTAAGCTAAGCACGCGGCTGGTGGCCTTTGTCACTATGATCGTTATATGCGCAATGTTTATCTTGTTTGTCGGTGGCACCCTCTCTTTCAAACGACTAGGACAAGAGTATCTCAACCATTATTTGGAAGGGATCGTTGAAGTAGTTGATAAAGAGATGGAAGACCCAGACGCAGCCTATTCGATGCAGCGCTGGATGCCGAAGATGCTGCAGGCGAGTAACATTGTCGAAATGACGTTGTCGACGAATAACGCCGTTGTTTACCGTTTCAAAGATACTTCTCATAAGATGGATAGCTCGGTGTTGTTTGAGCATGAGTACCAACTCACTCACAACCAAGACTACGTCATCTACTTTAAAGCGATCCCTCCTTATTTAGGCTATGGCTACTCGATGCAGGCATTGTGGTCAATCACGCTTGCCGTTGTTCTGATCATTTTCTGTTTGATGCATGGTGTTAAGTGGCTCAAAGAACAGCTCGCAGGATCGGAAATGCTCGAAGAGCGTGGACGAATGATTTTAGCGGGCCGAGTCGAGCAATACGCAAGAGGAGATGAGCGAGAATGGCCTTATACTGCCAGTGAGGCATTAGATGTATTGATCGAAGAACTTCAAGATGCTCGCCAAGAACGCAGTCGCTTCGATACCTTTATCCGTACGCAAACTTTCCTCGATAAATTGACCGGCACGGCCAACCGAGTGTTGTTTGACAGCAAGCTTGAATCTGCTTTGTTGGAAAGTGGTGCACGTGGCTCAGTGATGCTGATCCGCATTCAAGATTGGAAATCCGTTGAAGAAGAGCAAGATAAGCAAACTTGCGACGAGTTTATTGTTGAAGTTGGTAGCTTACTTTCTAACCTTGTACAGCGTTACCCAGATGCGGTGTTTTCCCGTTACTACAATGCAGACTTTGCATTGTTTTTGCCTCATCAATCGGGCAAAGACGTGGCGAACTTAGCTTCTCAATGTATTCGCCAGCTAGAAAAACTCCACCCTCCTTATCCGTTGGATGCTGACAATTGGTGCCATATCGGTATCACTATGTACAAAGAGGGTGAACGTCATAGTCAAATCATTGATGAAGCAGAGACTGCATTGCGCAGTGCCCAGTTGCAAAATAACAACAACTGGAGCCGCTTTAAGAAGTGGAATCACGACGAGGAAGCACGAGGCAGTGTGAGATGGCGTACGCTATTTGATTCAGCACTCACAGCTGAAAATGTGATACTCTACGCACAATTCGCCTATCTAATAAGTGATGTGGCGCATAAAAAACCTTTGCACGAAGAGTTAACATGTCGGATTCGTGATCCGGAAAATGGCATTGTTAAAGCTTCTCGCTTTATTTCTGCCGTTCGACAAGTCGGTTATGAAGCGCAGATGGACCGCGCAGTGGTTAATAAATTCTTAAAAGACTTTAAACATAGCTTTGATAGCTCTAATTGCTATGTACTTAACTTACATGTTGTGCCTTTTGGGCAACGAGAATATTTCAAATGGTTCCGTGATGAACTCTTACAGTTGTCACGAGAGCAAAGAAAGTGTCTCACTTTTGAGTTTGTCGAAGCACAATTTGTAAGACACTTAGACTTTATGCGACCAGTCGCTAAAATGCTGGCCGGTTTAGAGTGTCACGTCATGATTGGGCAAGCTGGACGCACGATCGTCAGTACCCATTATCTAAAAGAAGTGGACATTCGTTACCTTAAGCTCCATCGCAGTTTGGTAACTAAAATCGATCAGAGACATGAGAACCAGTTGTTTGTCCGCAGTATGTTGGGTGCGGCCGCAAACAGCAAAACAAAAATAATAGCAGTGGGAATTGAGAATAAGCACGAATTGAACACCCTGAACGAATTAGGGGTTCATGGCGGGCAGGGACGTTATTTCTCTCCAGAAGAGCAGTATCTACCTAGATCCAAGCCAACCATTATTTCTCAAGCGGACTCTCAAGTGAAATTGGGACGACGAAATCGCTGGCGAAAAAAATAAAGATAATAATCATGGATTTTAAAGCAGTACTCGATAAGCTCAAGCGGTCATCGGTTGGTGGTCGTACGTGCTTTTTGGTCATTCAGCCAGACGCAGTTTATTTATCATCACCAACGAAAAGCAGTCGACCGTCCAAATTTGAAATCACAGAATCAAATTGGGAGCGCGCTTGTGAGCAAGCGCTAAGTGTTGCTGCTAGCTCTTACGACTCGTTGGCGGTTGTGCTTTCTCACAACTATTACCAGATGTACCAAATCGACAAGCCAGCAATGCCACGAAACGAGTGGCCTTCGGCGTTGCCGTTCTTGTTAAAAGAGCTTATTTCTGAGCGTGCTATCGACATTATTGCTGATGCCGTAGAACTGCCTAACTCAAATAAAGTTCAAGCATATGTATTGTCGCGCAAAATCCTCGACAAGATTGTGCTGCTTGCCAACCGAGTACAACTTACACTTGAATCTATCATTCCTGAAGATGACATCTGGGGTGACACTTCGGGTGAATTAGGCAACTTCCTACTTCTACAACGCAGTTCGCGCGGTCACTTCCGTATTAGCGCATTCGTTGAGCACACCATTGCATTTCATCGTTCCATTCGCAGTGTGACGCCACCATTAACAGGCGTACCTTCAAGTGACTTACAAATGGACAGTTTGTCACTGGAACTGCAACGATCGATAGATTACCTCTCTTCTCAACTGCGTCATGTCCAGTTACATCAATTGAAAGTGTGTTGTGATGACGAAGACGAGAAAGAGCTGGTTGAATCACTCAATTACCGTCTAAGCACCAAGGTGTCTCCTCTGCTTGCAGAAGAGCATGAGCTATCAGGTCATGTATTGGCGGACACCGCGGCGGCTACAGCGAGTGCTCGACGTGTCAACCTTTATCCAGACTTCCTTAAACCGAAGAAGAACCTGTTAACACTTAAAAATGTTGCTATCTCTTGGGGTGTTGCTGCTTCATTTATCTTTATCTCTTATGGCTATGTTACTTGGCAAAGCCGAGGCGTCGAAGATGAAATTAAGATCGTGAAAAGCCGTGGTGACATTATGAAGTCTGAGTTGCAACATCAACAGGCTAAGCTTCGCAAGCACCAACCAGATACCAACAAATTGGCGGCGAAAGCACGTTTGGAACGCGAAGTGAAAGCGAAGCGTGACTCACTCAAAGCCGTCGGAAAATACGATGACTCGCAGCGCACAGGATACTCTGGTGTGATGCAGTCTCTTGCTAAGTTGGGCAGCAACAACATTTCTCTTTCTACCATTCGTATCGACGATACCACTTTAGATCTCAAAGGCTTGGCAAGATCGCCAAGTGCGGTGCCTAACTGGGTGAGCCAATTTAAGAATGAAATTAGTCTTGTTGGACGTACTTTTGATGATGTGAAGATTGGTCGTAACGAAGACAACATTGTGACCTTTGAATTGAAGACACGTGGAGACAAAGAGAAATGAACGAATTCTGGTCCTCGTTAGAAGAGCGTTTTGATGAGATGAGCGCACGCGAAAAGGTATTGATTGCCTTGTGTGGTCTTGTCACGGTCGTCATGCTGTTGTTTACCTTGGTGCTAGAGCCAAAACTGAATGAAGTGAATAGCAACGATAAACAGCTACGTAATTCGAAACTGACTAATCAGCAGACGGAAATTGAGATATTGCGTATTCAAGCTCAGCTTAAGAAAGATCCGAATGCCGAAATTGATCAAGCCATCTCTCAACTGCTGACCGAAAGCCAGCATCTATCAATGCAGCTTTCTGAAATCATTGAACACTTGATTACGCCTTCACAAATGGCGAGTTTGCTCGAAAGTGTGTTAGAGCAGCAAAGCGGGATTCACTTAGTATCGCTACAGACTTTGCCAGCTGAGCCGATAACAGAAGACAAAGAAGCATCGCAATACTCGGGCTATTACGTACACCCTGTGCGCATGGAGCTGACGGGCGATTACTTTTCGATTGCGAACTACCTGACGAAATTAGAAGGCTTACCAGCAAGTTACTACTGGCGTAGCTTCAGTTACAACGTAGAAGATTACCCTAAAGCAAAACTTGTACTGGAAGTGTATACCCTAGGTTCACGAGAGGAGTTTATTGGTGGTTAAGAAACTCATTATCTCTTTAGCATTTGCGACAGTCGCGAGTAGCAGTCTGGCGAGCCAAGACCCAACGGCACCTTTGGGGTGGACTAAGCCTGCGGCGGAGCAAGCGAAGCCAAAAGCGAAACAGCATCGCTTGCCAACATTAAACAGCATCGTGTGCAAACCAAGCACATCATGTGTGGCAATTTTAAATAACCGAATTGTTGAGCCTGGGGCAAAACTCAATGGCTACCGAGTAGCGAGCATCAACAGTGAATTTGTAACTTTAAAGCGTGGTGACCGTCAGTGGAAACTAGAGCTTTTTGGTTTAAACGTAAAAAAATAATAACCAGAGCCTGATCAGATATGCGCAAATTAGTTGTAGGAATCGTGATTGCTTCCTTAATGGGTTGTTCTATGGGTCACCGTGACCCGGTAGAAGTGAAGCAAGTACTTAATGAATCTATCAATGAAGCAAACAGTCGCGCACTAGAAGATATCCCGTCTTCTGTGCAAGCCGATCTTATGCCGAATCTAGACTCAAACGTGTCTTCAAAAGAAGGGACTTTGAAGCGTTTTCGAGTTCAAGCTAACGCGGTTGAGGCGCGTAGCTTCTTTGCTTCTTTAGTGAAAGGTACAGAATACAGTGTGGCAATCCATCCTGCGGTGCAAGGTAATATCACCGTTGACCTTTCTGATGTCACATTGGATGAAGTACTGAATGTTGTGCAGAACATGTACGGCTATGACGTAGTGAAGTCAGGTAAAGTGATTCAAGTTTACCCTGCTGGTATGCGTACCGTGACGATTCCTGTGGATTACCTTCAGTTCAAGCGTTCTGGTCGTTCATTGACAAGTATCGTCACTGGCTCTGTAACGTCGGCTGGTACCTCTAATTCTGGTGGCGGTTCTGATGATTCTGACTCATCAGACTCAAACAACAATAATGGTGATGGCTCTACGACATCAACCGGCGGTACTCGTATTGAGACTATTACTGAAAGTGATTTCTGGCCAATGCTGCAGCAGGCGGTTGCTAACCTGATTGGTTCAGGCAAAGGTCAAAGCGTTGTTGTTACACCGCAAGCTGGTGTGATTACTGTACGTGCTTTCCCTGATGAGATCCGCGAAGTTCGTGAGTTCCTTGGCGTGTCGCAAGAGCGCATGCAGCGCCAAGTCATTCTTGAAGCGAAGATCTTAGAAGTAACATTGAGCGACGGCTATCAACAAGGTATCAATTGGTCAAATATGTCTGCCTCCATCGGTAACTCGGGCAGTATTGTGGTTGATCGTAATCCAGCTAAGCTGCCTCTAGACGCTATTGGTACTCTTCTAGGTGGACAAACGAACGTCACCTTCTCCGATGGTAACTTTAAAGCTGTGATGAACTTTATGGCGACGCAAGGTGACCTAAACGTACTTTCTAGTCCTCGTATTACTGCTGCGAACAACCAGAAGTCCGTCATCAAGGTGGGTACTGATGAGTACTTCGTGACTGAGCTTTCTAGTAATGCAGGTAACGGTGAGAACTCGAATGCCGTCCCTGAAGTCGAACTGACGCCTTTCTTCTCTGGTATTTCTCTGGATGTAACGCCGCAAATCGATAACAAAGGCAACGTGTTCCTACACGTTCACCCTGCGGTTATTGAAGTAGAAGAAGAGATTAAACAGCTAAACCTTGGTGGTGATTTCCAAAACATTCAGTTACCACTGGCGAAAAGCTCCATTCGTGAGTCAGACTCGGTGATCCGTGCCAAAGATGGTGATGTGGTTGTGATTGGTGGTTTGATGAAGCAGCAAAACCTAGAGCAAGTATCGAAAGTGCCTTTCCTAGGTGATGTACCTGCGCTGGGTAATTTGTTCCGTAACATCAATAATGTGACGCAAAAAACAGAGCTGGTTATTTTGCTTAAACCAACCGTTGTTGGCGTGAACACATGGCAGAAAGAGCTAGAGCGTTCACGTGATTTGCTACAAGAGTGGTTCCCTGACGCTGAGTAATCAGCGTTGGGAGTGTCGTAAACGTGGTTCTGTGATTCGACTATGTACTTGTCGCATTTTGGATTTCGAGTTCAACCTTTCTCACTGACCCCAAATACAGAAATGTTTCTTGGGTTGGTAGCTCACTACGAGGCTATTCAAACCATAATGGCTGCGGTCAAAATGGGTGAGGGGGTGATTAAAGTGACTGGAGAGGTCGGCACGGGCAAAACCATGGTTTGTCGTAAGCTGATTGAGCAAATCGAATCTGAAGTTGAACTCGTTTACTTACCTAACCCTGTACTAAATGGCGAGCAGTTACAGTTTGCGGTTGCGCGAGAGTTAGGTATTGAAGATACCGACCCACTCAAAGTCGTCTCACTGATTCAGGAGCGTTTGATCCAAATTCATAGTTTGGGGAAAAAGACGGTACTGATTGTTGACGAGGCACAAGCTTTGTCATCCGAAGCTTTAGAAACGCTGCGCCTATTTGGCAACTTGGAGACCGAGCAAGACAAGTTGATTCAACTGGTGTTGTTTGGTCAGCCGGAACTGGATGAGCGACTTGAAACCCACGAGCTACGTCAGTTCCGTCAGCGAATTACGTTTAGTTGTCAGCTCCGGCCTCTCTCGATTGAAGAGGGTGTCGCCTATATCAACAATCGTTTAGACAAAGCTGGTAACGGCGCGCATATTTTTTCGATTGAGCAGAAGAAAGCGATTTGGCGTTCGGCGATGGGCATCCCGAGGTTGATCAACCAAATCAGTCACAAAGCCCTGCTCACTGCGTTCAATGACCGTTGCACGTTATTAAAGAATCAACACGTTTACGTTGCAATGCATGACACCTTTGATGCGCGTAAACCTAAGTTTAAAACTCCCAGATTTTGGGGATGGAGCCAACCTTGAGTGCCATCAATAAAGCATTATCAGAACTTGCTGAAAAAGAGTCGCCTTCAGAGTTAACTCGGGCGGAAATTCCAAGTATTACTCGAAGCAAGCCATGGCTGTGGCTGGTGGGAGGCTTTTCTTTAAGCTTAGCTGTCGGAGGTTGGGCGGTTTCTCAAGGCCCCACGTCGATAGAAGAAGTGCCTTTAACTTCAGACGCTTCGGTAAATCACATTGCTGCAGAAGCATCACCAGTGGTTGCAGTAAGTCACTCTCCGACGAATAAGGTGACGCCTCAATTAGATAATGTGGTTTACACGCAAAGAATAGAGAAGCCTAAAGTCACTGTGCAATTACCTGTCGTGGAACCCGCACCAGAAGTGGATGATTTTGCTCCGCGAAGAGAACTAAGCACTGCTCCAGAGCAGCCTATTTTACTGGCTAGCCTAAATAACGGCGTCAGCCGAACTGCGAACGTTTCTCATGAAAGTTCAATGCGTATTGAGCAGGTTGAACTCACGCATCAACAGCTCGCCGAAAAGGCATTAGCCCGTGCAGATAAAGCGATGGATGCCAATGACATGAAAACTGCATTATCTGCATTTGGTGAAGCGCTTCGCTACCAACCGACTAACCTTGAAGCTCGCCAAAAGCTTGCGGCATTGTATTTCGGTAAAGGCGATACACGAAAAGCCTATGAGATTCTGCAAACAGGCATTTCTCTGGATCCGAACAATCAGCCTTTACGTCTAGCGCTATCAAAACTACTGGTAAAAGCAGATCAGCCAGAAGCCGCATTGAGCCCATTAGTGCATTTGCCGCCAACACCAAGCCGCGACTATTTAGCGATGCGAGCCGCACTTGCTCAAAAGCAGAAACAAAATGATATTGCTCTAGAAAGCTATCAACTATTGACTCAGCGTGAGCCAGAAAACGCCCGCTGGTGGCTTGGTTTAGCCATTCAACAAGAGCGAGCACTTGCCTTTACTCCGGCTATTGCGTCTTACCAAAAGGCGTTGGGCAAAGTCGGTATTTCGAATCAGTCTCAGGCATTTATTCGTGACCGCTTGAATATTTTAAAGCAACTGGAGAACGCACAATGAAAATTCAGTTGAGAAAACGCTTAGGCGACCTATTGGTTGAAGAGGGTATTGTCTCTGAAGATCAGGTCCAGCAAGCCCTGAGTGCTCAGCATAGCACCGGACAAAAGTTGGGCGACGCTCTTATCGATCTTGGCTTTATCAGTGAAAAGCAGATGTTAGACTTTTTGTCTCAGCAACTTGGCTTACCATTGATCGATTTAAGCCGTGCGCCTGTTGATGCTGATGCTGTGCAGATCTTGCCAGAGGTGCATGCTCGCCGCTTACGTGCCATGGTTGTGGCTCGTAATGGTGACACGCTGCGTGTTGCCATGAGTGACCCTGCTGATCTATTTACCCAAGAGTCATTGATGAACTTGTTAGGTGAGTACGACTTAGAGTTCATCATTGCACCTGAACGCCAGTTAGTAGAAAGCTTTGACCGCTACTATCGCCGAACCAAAGAAATCGCGTCGTTTGCTGAACAGCTGCAAGCTGAGCACCAAGATGTTGAAGGCTTTGATTACGGCATTGATGAAGGCGACAGCGAAGAAGTTACCGTTGTAAAACTGGTTAACTCGATGTTTGAAGATGCTGTTCAAGTTGGCGCGTCGGATATTCATATCGAACCAGACGACAAGGTGCTGCGTTTACGTCAACGTATCGATGGTGTGTTGCATGAAACCCTTCTAAACGAAGTGAATATTGCTTCTGCATTGGTACTACGCTTGAAATTAATGGCGCATCTCGATATCTCTGAAAAGCGCTTACCTCAAGATGGTCGATTCAATATCAAAGTTCGTGGTCAATCGATCGATATTCGTATGTCGACTTTGCCAACGCAATACGGTGAATCAGTAGTAATGCGTTTGCTAAACCAATCTTCTGGTTTGCGTAAGCTTGAAGATTCCGGTTTACCACCTGAGTTGTTAGCACGTCTTCGTCGTCAACTTGCTCGCCCTCACGGCATGATCCTAGTTACTGGTCCAACAGGCTCCGGTAAAACCACCACACTTTATGGTGCGTTGAGTGAATTAAACGAGCCGGGCAAGAAGATCATCACCGCAGAAGATCCGGTGGAATACCGCTTACCGCGTATTACTCAGGTGCAGATCAACAGTAAAATTGATCTGACTTTTTCGCGAGTGCTGCGTACCTTTCTACGTCAAGACCCAGATATCATCCTTATCGGTGAGATGCGTGACCAAGAAACGGTTGAGATTGGCCTCCGTGCTGCACTAACTGGTCACTTAGTACTAAGTACCTTGCACACTAACGATGCGGTGGACAGTGCGTTACGTATGATTGATATGGGCGCGCCTGGTTACTTGGTCGCGAGTGCGGTGCGTGCCGTCGTAGCTCAACGACTTGTTCGTCGTGTCTGCCCTGACTGTAAAACAACGGATGTGCTTGATGAGTCTCGTCAGCAGTGGCTTGCGGGTCGCTTCCCAAATCAAATCGGCACAACTTTCCACAAAGGTGCAGGTTGTCAAAACTGTAACCTGACCGGTTATCGTGGCCGCGTTGGTGTGTTTGAAATGCTCGAGCTAGAAAATGAAATGATGGACAAGCTACGAGCCAATGATGCTGTAGGCTTTGCTCAAGTGGCGCGCCGCTCAGAAAACTATAAGCCTCTATTGGCTTCTGCGATGGAGCTTGCGCTGCAAGGTACCGTGAGTTTGGATGAAGTCATGGCTCTGGGTGAGGGCGATGCTTCTGGTAAAACCGACCCAATTTTCATGTAGGTAAGTGAATGCCAACTTTTCGTTATCAAGGCCGCACCTTAGACGGCTCATCAACCAGTGGCAAAGTCGATGCGGTGAATTCCGAAGCGGCAGCGGAAGCATTGATGAATAAGGGGATTATTCCTCTAAACCTGCGTTTAGAAAAAGAAGCGGTCAAAAGCAAAGTCAGCTTATCCAAGTTACTTGTGCCTGCGATTCCGCTTGAAGTGATTATTCTGTTTTCACGTCAGCTCTTTAGCTTGACCAAAGCCGGCGTGCCATTGCTGCGCTCCATGCGTGGTCTGCTGCAAAACTGTGAAAACAAGCAACTTAAAGAAGCGCTTGAAGAAGTTGTAGCGGAATTGAGTAACGGCCGCGGCCTTTCTTCCGCGATGCAACCACATACCAAAGTGTTTAGCCCGTTGTTCGTGTCGATGATTAACGTGGGTGAAAACACGGGTCGTCTAGACCAGGCCTTGCTACAGCTAGCAAACTACTACGAACAAGAGTTAGAGACCCGCAAGCGCATCAAAGCCGCAATGCGCTACCCAACTTTTGTGATTGTATTTATCACCATCGCGATGTTTATTTTGAACATTTTAGTGATCCCAGAGTTCGCTTCCATGTTTACGCGCTTTGGTGTTGAGTTACCGCTGCCGACCAGAATCCTGATCGCTACGTCGAACTTCTTTGTGAATTACTGGGGCTTGCTGATCGCCGCGATCATTGGTGCGTTTGTTATTTTTAGATCTTGGGTCGCAACCGCGGATGGTCGAGAAAAGTTCGACAAGCTGCGTTTAAGACTGCCTATTGTGGGTGACATAGTTAACCGTGCGCAGCTATCGCGGTTCGCACGAACGTTTTCGTTGATGCTGAAGTCCGGTGTACCGCTAAACCAATCATTGGCTCTGGCTGGTGAAGCTCTGGGTAATAAGTTCTTGGAAAATCGAATTCTAGAAATGAAAGCGGCGATTGAAGCGGGCAGTACCATTTCAGTTACCGCAATCAACAGTAAGATTTTTACGCCTCTGGTTATTCAGATGATTGCGGTCGGTGAAGAAACTGGTCGTATTGATGAGTTGCTATTGGAAGTCTCAGACTTCTATGACCGTGAAGTGGATTACGATTTAAAAACCCTAACTGCACGAATAGAACCGTTACTTTTGGTCATTGTAGCAGGCATGGTTATGGTGTTGGCACTCGGTATCTTCCTGCCAATGTGGGGGATGCTGGACATCATCAAAGGCGGCTAACGGCGTGGTCGAAAATCAAAGCCGAGCAGCGTTGATTCTTGCAGGAATCGTTGGAGTTATTGTTCTGGGCGCATTGATACAAAAGTTGAAACCGATAGAGCAAGAAGCGCAAGAAACAGGCGCGAAACTTGCCAAGGTTTGGATGCAAGATAGTGTGCAAAGATACCGCCAAGCGTGGCTTGTGCATGGACAGCCTAAGCAACTGTTTATGGACGGTTTTAAGCTTAACATGACGGACGGGGGCTTGGTGTCACCTTTCAAACCAAGCGGTGTACTCGATTGTGACTATTGGCTAGCGGTTCATTACCCACAACGTAAAATAATGACGAGTGAATTGTTAGAAATTCGTGGAGCAATTAAAAGTAATAGTTATACATGTCATTATACTTATGAAAATGGACAGAGAGTTGTTGTTATATCAGACGCTAATTACCTGAAAATAGACGTCGAAATGTCGACGGAGTGAATTTTTTGACACTTAAGTACTATAAATGGGAATGAAAGTCGGTATAATGCAAACATTACCATAAGCAAAAGGTTGTAATGAAAAGTAAACCAAACTTGGGATATCTTTTTTGCACGGCTTTAACTTAATAATGGCGAATCGTCATTCTGCTAAAGCGGTAGATATAGGGCTCAATAGATGAACATCGTTTTCCTATTGAGATGCCACACCGTTTTGACATTATCCAAAATGGTCTCATGACCGATAAACTTTGCAGTCACTCTGCATGCTTACATAGAGAGAGTAAACAATGAAAAGACAAGGTGGTTTCACCCTTATCGAATTGGTAGTGGTAATTGTAATCCTAGGTATTCTAGCGGTAACTGCAGCGCCACGTTTCCTTAACCTGCAAGATGATGCTCGTAACTCAGCACTTGAAGGTTTGAAAGGTGCTATCACTGGTGCTGCTGGTATTACTTACGGTAAAGCGGCAATTGAGGGTGTTGAGTCTAAAAACCCAGGCTCTATCAGTGTTGGTAACAACACTTTGAACCTTGTATACGGTTACCCTGCGGCTACATCACAAGCTCTAGGTTTGGTGGTCGATGGCCTAAGTGAAGATTGGAAAGTTGGTAGCACATCAACAACTGGTACAATCTTCTTTGGTTATGATGGTTACAAAAACAAGTGTGTTCGCTATGTTGATGCCGCAAATAGCGGTACTTCTGCTGCAGTTGTAACAGTAGTTGATGGTACAACTACAATTTGTAACGAATTCTAAAATTTCAAAGGCCAGCTAGTCTGGCCTTTATCTCTTTATTTTGATTAATCTCGGAATAGTACATATGCGTAAATCATCGGGTCTTAGTGCAATAGAGTTTGTTGTTGTGCTGATTGTCTTAGGTGTGATCGGTTATGTGGTATTACCAAGATTTATCAGCTTTGAACCAGAAACTTATGAAGCAAAGTGGGAGCAAACCAAGCAAACCGCTGAGCACGTTTCTGAGACGCTAAGCAACAAAGAAACTTACGATCGGATTGAAGAAGAATTGGAACGCTCAAAAGGAGAAAAATGACCTTTTGGCGGTTATTTGTACACCAGTTCACAGTTCGAATTTAAAACTTATAAACCTATCATTATTCTCATAATTTCATCGTATACTTACTTCGCTTGTCCTAAGCCTAAGGTTGGGTTATGAAAATTCGCAGCTCTACATTAGGGTTTACATTAATGGAGCTGATCCTAGTGATCGTCCTCCTTTCCATTCTTTCTCTCTATGCTGCTAGCCGCTTTATGGGCAAGGGCAGTGTTTCCGCGTTTGCGCTTCAAGAACAGGCTATTTCAGTGATTCGCCAAGTACAGGTGAATCGCATGCAATCAAATACCTCAACCACGGATACCAACTTCCAATTGCAAGTCTCCTCTAGTTGTATCGGCTCAGTTGCGGCTTGTTCGCTGAGTGGTAACGCGAAGGACGCTCGTAGTGACTTGGTTGAAGATTCCACTGCAACATTTAGCCTAACTGGAGCAACAAGTCCAATTAGCTTTGACTTATTAGGGAATCCATTGAGTACTACTTCCGATGGTGTGTCTATTCTTATCCGCGATGTAAATGGTCAAAGTCAATGTCGAGTACTGATTAATTCCCAAGGCTATGTCTCTGAGGGTTCATGCTCATGAGAAAGCAACTCGGTATGACCTTAGCTGAAATGATCATTGCTATTGTCCTAATGGGCATTGCGATGGTTGCGTTTACCTCCTTCCTTGTTCCTCAAATTCGTGACTCCGCGATGCCACACTATCAAACCCGAGCAACTGCGCTTGGACAAAGCTTTATGTCGCAAATACTAGCGCGTGGCTTTGACCAAAACAGCGACTTTGACGGTGGTTTACTACGTTGTGGAGAGAGTACGCTCGGAGCGCCAAATTGTTCGAGCAACCTCGGTCCTGACTCTGATGAGTCTATTCCTGAAAACTTCAACGATGTAGATGATTATATCGGTTGTTGGAGTACACCAACGACGGCTAGTCAATGCCAAGGAACCAGTCGTGGCAATATCTCAGACATCTTAGGCACAAGTAGTGAAGACAAGTACCGAAACTTCCGAGTTGAAGTTGGCGTGGCATATGACGATCTGACTGCTACTCCACCGACAGGAGTCACTAACTATAAAAAAGTCACGATTACGATTTTTGCTAGTAATGCTCAGCCGCTCACACTTACCGCTATACGAGGTAACTACTGATGAAAGTTCGTGGTTTTACCTTAATGGAAATGATCGTTACCATCGTAATTGGTAGCTTCATCATGCTGGGTATTGCGGGGTACGTGCAGTTAGGCATGAAGGGGTACGCAGACACGATTGATCGCCAACGAATGCAAACGCAAGCGCAGTTTGTATTAGAAAAAATGTCTCGTGAAATTCGTCACGCAGTCCCAAACAGCTTTCATGTACCCACAGGTGCAGCAAACTGTTTGGAATTTGTGCCGATTGAGTATTCAGGCTTTTATACTCTGACGAATAATGACTTGGAGTTTTTACTCGGCAATGACTCTACGCTAAACCCCATGCCTGCTAACCGTTGGATGGTGATTAACCCAAGTCGCTACGAAGACTTACAATCTGCCTCTCCACAGAGTTTAGCGGTCGGCGGTTTAGCCAAAACTGGCGATGTTTTTGTTGTCAGTGGTGCGGCAAGTACGATTGGTGGTACTTCCATTTCTAGCCGTCATTACATCTACCAGAACAATTCAGAAGTACGTTACTGTTTTGACAACAATCAAATCACGCGTAATGGCATTACGGTTGCGGACAGTGTCGATACTTCAGCGAGTGATATGCACTACCTCGAGCCAACACTTCAACGTGGCGGTATCGTGCATATCAACTTAGAGTTCACTCAAAACGTGGAGCGTAGTGTTTACCAACAAGACGTGCAGGTGCTCAATGTTCCGTAAAAATGCTCAGCAAGGCAATGTCCTGATCGTCGTTTTGTTCGTCATCATTGTGATGGGCTATTTAGCTGCATCTCTAATGAAGGTGAGTTGGTCAAATCAGAGTACGTTGACCCGCGAATTTCTAGGCACTAAAGCTTGGTTTATTGCGCAATCTGCCAATGAGTGGGCGCTGACTCAGCTGTATCCGTTAAATAATGACGAGCCTGATGTAGCTAGTTTTTGTGCGAACACCGTAAGTGGTGCGACACCAAATGTAACGGAAGGCACTGGTTGTCAGCTTAGAGCGATGACATGTTCAAATATTGGTACCTTTAATGCGGGTGCCTCTGAAGCTGAATCTCTATTTCGTGTGCAAGCCACAGCAGTTTGTGGCACCGGGGTTGCACAAGTACAGCGACAACAAGAGATTTGGGTTAGGGAGTAAATAATACAATGAAAAAAATAATATCAATTATCATTCCAATACTTGCTTGCTTGCTGAACGCTCCTGTTCAGGCTGGGACGTGTGATGTCTGGGGCAATCAAGACTTTACTGTAACCTTTAATGTGGTTGGCCCTGCATCAAATAGCTATGTGTACCTCGAGCATAGTGGTTCACATCCTAGAGAAGTGCTTTGGTATAACGGTTCTAGATATTGGGGAGCTCGCTTTTATTTTTATGAACCAAATCTATTAAAAGATCAGGTTTACAATATCCGCCTTGAGCACCAAAAAAGCGGACACTCAGGGACATTAAAATACTACCGTAAGTTTGCGGGTGAAAGTGACTGGCAACTAGTTAGTACAATAAATCATGTTAACTTGAAAAATGGTAAGTTACGTCTTTATGAACAAGGAGTCCCAAGTGGACTTGACTGTAGCGGTAGTACTCCCGCTCCTATAGAGCCTGAATTGCCAGATAATGTATGTCAGTACTTTCCTCAGCCAATTCAAGGGATGAAAGGCAACACTGAGAATACGCTTAACATACCAAACAAGAGTGCGCGTGCGCTCGGGTGGTCTGAAGAGTACAAGAGCTTTTATACAGTTACGAATAAAGAAGATCTATTTTACTACTCCCCGAACGCTCAAAAACCGAATAAGCCTCAGTATATCTTGGCGGGTTTTGATAAAGCGAACGTAGATGATGCTCGAGATAGACTGTATCGTTCCCCTATTTGTGGAAGTGATACGGGGTGTGATGTCGGTAATAATGATGGGCATCTAGAGGCGAGAAAAGCGTCTGAACCTACAGGTGTTCCTACCGACTTTGGCGACCATTCATTGTCGTTAGAGGCTCATAATATCGGCTATAAGTGTGACAATACTAGCTTGTGTAGCGCGACACGCTACTCTCTAAATGGCAAGAGTGGAATCGAGATTAAAATCGAAAAGAATCTTGATAGGTTATGGGTAAGTCAGAACAATTCGCCTTTTGATCAAATTAAAGTAATTTTCCCCGACGGCACCAATGTTCGTAACTTCAGAGCTGAAGCGGGTCCGAGAGATGATTTGAGAATTGTTATTCCTCAAGATTCTACTGTCACTTTTGAGCGTTGGGAGCATGTTGGGCACACTAAGTATTCTTTTTATAACAATTCCAGAATCAACGTGAGTGGTAACTCAGTTGTTTTCTCTAATCCTATTGATGTTACAACAAACTACTACGCAACAATTTATGCGCCAAATGCGTCAGTGAATTTTCAAACAAAATCTAAACAATTCTATGGGTTTATCTTAGCCGATACTGTTAATTTCAATAACCCAATTACGGTGCATGGTTCAGTAACAGCGCGTCATTTGACAATGAAGAAAAATGTCGTGATTCAAAAGCCTGATTATTCGTGCCCTGTGGAACCTCCAGTTCAGCAATGTAATTTACTTCCAATGGAAACGTTTAGTTCATCTAATGTTGATAACTGGTCTGTTATTGGTTACGGCAGCAGCGTTAAGCCACATGTAGTTAATGGACGCTTTCGACTCAATGATAATAGAGCTCGTCAAGCGACAGCTTCTGCTTACAACTACTTGTTTCCGTCCGATGAGAACTACTTAGAAATTGAGTTCGATCACTTTGCTTATGGTGGTGGCTATAATGGTGCAGATGGCGTTGCGTTGGTTATCTCTGATGCTAATGTGCCTCCGCAAACAGGGGCTTTCGGCGGGCCATTAGGCTATGGTATGAAACTACACAAAAACCACTCTGGTGAGGTGTCTCATGATGTAGAGGGCTTTGCTGGTGGATGGTTAGGTATAGGTATCGATGAATACGGTAACTTTTACCGAGAAGGTGGGGAAAACCTTGCTAGTCATGGCTCTGCAAACAGTGTTGGCGTGCGTGGTGCAGGCATTAAAGACAACAACGGTAAATGGCTAAAAGGTTACAAGTACATCAAAGGAAAGCAGTTTAACCAACCGTTAGATAATCGTTCGAGTACTCCTCACCGTTACAAGGTTATTTTGAACTCTCGTAATTCGGGGGTGATTACTCTATCCGTACAGCGAAAGGTTGGAGTTAATGGTCAATGGCATACAGTAATTAGTGATTTTGATGTATTAACTGAAGGAAACTTCCATTACACACCAGAAAACTTCCGTATTTCAGTTACTGCTTCCACGGGGGCACTTACAAACACACACGAAATGGATAACTTCCAAGTTTGTGCCGATAAATACCAGAAAATAACGGAAGGCATTCACCACTTCGAATTTGATTACGCTGGTACTGGCAGTATTTGTCAGGCGTCTGAGGTAACACTACGAGCATGTATGGATCCTTCTTGTTCGAAAACGTACCCATCTTCAGTATTGAGCTCGAACCCAGGAGCAACGGTTGACCCTGTGACGGTGTCCTTATTGCCGCAATCGGATTCTCTTGTCGCATGGGAAGGGGGAGATCGTGTTACGTTCTCTGACTCTGTTTCGTTGAAGCTACAAGCGTTCCAATCAGGTTCAGCAAAACTTGGAATTGCAAGTAGCTCGGTTCCACAGTTTGGCTTTGACGGAGCGAAGTGTCGTATTGCTGGTGGGCCTTTGTCGGAGCAGAACTGTAATATTTTATTTAACTCCGCTGCGCTAGGTGTGAATATTCCAGACAAAGTGGCGGGTAAGCCATTCTTTAGTGAGCGAGGCCAGCCACAGTATGGCAGCCAAAACTCGCCTTACTTGGAGTTTTGTAGCTCTTCAAGTCAGCAAGGTGGGAAAGGTGAAAGCCGAGACGTTCAGCTGTCATTGGAAAGAATTGAGCCAGCAAATAACGCGGTATCTGTACCAACGTATGTTTCATTTATAAAACAGAATGGTTCGTTCAGTGATGAGGTTGCTGTTGGGGTCGGTGCTACTGTTAATGTAAATAACGTTTATTTTAACAGTCAGGGCAAGGCGTATTTCAACCTAAGATACCCAGAAGCAGGAAAAGTCGCGCTAAAGGCAAAAATAAAAGATGAGCAGGACTCATTAGGCCAAAATAGTTTTGTTAGTTTTCCTGCTTATTTAACGCTGTCAACCGATGGTGGACAATGTGGCTCAGGTTCTTGTACTAAAGGCTTCGTTGCTGCTGGTGAACCTTTCAATATGTTCGTAACAGCGCATCAGTTTGGTGGAGCATTGGCGAAAAACTATCAGCAAGAAGGGCTATCTGTCGCTCATAAAGTGACTTATCCAACGACTGGCGCTTTGTCAGCCGGGGTTTTAGGTAAGGATGTGTATGATCATGATACGCCAACAAATGCAAAAGATTCGATTGAGCAAAGTGTCTCCGAGGTCGGTGCGTTTGAGTTTATAGTAACGCCGCCAGAAGCTTACTTGGGCAGTAAAGCGTTTGTGATTGAGCCCGCGAAAGGCGTCATTGGTCGAATCTACCCTAAATACTTTAAAGTTTACCCAGATGAAAATGCGGACTGGGATTATCCCAATGGGCAGAGTTTTGCTTATATGAACCAGCCATTTGGTGTGAGTAAGTTCTATGTGGAGGCTCTAAATACTAGTAAAGGAGCGCTGACTAACTACTCGTATTTCGACGATTCTTTGCTAGCGAAATTCAATTTGTATGAGAGTGGCTCTTACACGTCTCGTTTCTCTTCTGTTAAGACTTACAGCGGAACATGGAAGGAAAACTCTGGTCAGTCGCTTGTGGATTCTAGAAGTGTAGGTATTTATACGGGGTCAAGTAGTGATGGTTTGCTTGTAGCGAAGGGAAGTGGATCTCATTACCCTGATGGGCCTTTCAACTTGTTTGAGCAAGGTAAGGACACATTAATTTCAATCACAGGCTCAAGTGCTAGTAAGGACCCTGTGACGGTAATCGAGAGTGATTCAGTTTTGGCTCCGCAACCAGACATCCGCTTTGGTCGTATCGACCTAGATGATGTTGGTGGTAACCAAGGCTCGACATTGCATGTGCCACTTCGAGTAGAATATTGGAATGGTAGCCGCTTTATCACCAACCCTCATGACAGCCAAACCGATGTGAAAGGTGTCACTGCTGCTGAAACGCATATTTGGCCAACAGGTACTGATGCGGCCCCTAAAGCGGTCACATTAGGAGCTGGTGGTAAAGTTTCTGAAGGTTACTCTCGAACGGTAACGGCTAAAGAAGCGGAGTCATATCGTCAGCAGACGCGCGTTTGGTTAGATCTTGATGCCTCTGCAAATGGTTTACCATGGCTTAAATACAACTGGAATAAAGATAACGCTGGTGAAGAAAACCCATCATCGGTTGTCACGTTTGGTATTCATCGTGGTAATGACCGAGTGATTTATCGTGGTGAACCGGGGTTAACCGGACAGTAACAAACTTCGGTTTTTTGCGTTAAGTAAGGAAACTGCAAGAAATTGAGGCTTTCTGCTCATGTTTGTGTACCAATGCCTTGCTGTGACAGCGAGGCATTGGTACATTTAGGACAATTTTTGTCTTCTAAATTTTTGCAGGATGAGCGAAGAATATGTTTAAAAAACTTCGTGGCATGTTTTCTAACGACCTATCTATCGATTTAGGTACTGCCAACACTCTAATTTACGTAAAAGGACAGGGCATCGTCCTTGATGAACCTTCTGTAGTTGCTATTCGTCAAGATCGTGTAGGTTCTGCAAAAAGCGTTGCTGCTGTAGGCCATGCGGCAAAACAGATGCTTGGTCGTACTCCGGGCAACATCTCAGCAATCCGCCCAATGAAAGACGGCGTTATTGCTGACTTCTACGTAACAGAAAAAATGCTTCAGCACTTCATCAAGCAAGTGCACGATAACAGCATCCTTAAACCAAGCCCTCGCGTACTGGTTTGTGTTCCTTGTGGTTCTACTCAAGTTGAGCGCCGTGCGATTCGTGAATCAGCACTAGGTGCTGGCGCGCGTGAAGTTTACCTAATTGACGAGCCAATGGCGGCGGCAATCGGTGCTGGTCTGCGCGTATCTGAGCCAACAGGTTCAATGGTGGTCGATATCGGTGGTGGTACAACCGAAGTTGCGGTTATCTCACTAAACGGTGTGGTTTACTCTTCTTCTGTACGTATCGGTGGTGACCGCTTTGATGAAGCCGTGATCAACTACGTGCGTCGTAACTACGGCAGCTTGATCGGTGAAGCAACCGCTGAAAAGATCAAACACGAAATCGGTTCTGCTTACCCTGGTGATGAAGTTCAAGAGATCGAAGTTCGCGGTCGTAACCTTGCAGAAGGTGTGCCACGTAGCTTTAGCCTGAACTCAAACGAAATCCTAGAAGCACTGCAAGAGCCGCTATCAGGCATCGTATCTGCAGTGATGGTTGCTCTTGAGCAATGTCCACCAGAGCTAGCGTCTGATATCTCTGAAAACGGTATGGTACTAACAGGTGGTGGTGCACTACTGAAAGACCTAGACCGTCTACTAATGGAAGAAACAGGTATTCCTGTGGTTATCGCTGAAGACCCACTTACATGTGTGGCTCGTGGTGGTGGTAAGGCACTAGAAATGATCGACATGCACGGTGGCGATCTATTCTCTGAAGAATAAAGTGTTAGGTGAAGTCTACTCGGGCTTCACCTTCATTTCCTCACTCTGTAATTTCAATCTGCTCCATACCTAGAATCACACTATGTCGTATTCTTAGGTTGCCAAGTAAGGCTCAATAATCATGGTAGCAATCAGGTTAAAAACAAGATGAAACCGATTTTTGGCAGAGGCCCATCTCTGCAATTGCGTCTGTTTTTTGCTGTCATCGTGTCGGCGAGCTTAATGCTGGCTGATAACCGTCTAGATACGTTTTCCAACGTCCGATACCTATTGAACAGTATGGTTGCTCCTATTCAGTATGCAGCCAATATGCCTCGTAGCATGTTTGATGGAATGTTCGAGCGTTTAAACACTCGTCAGGCATTGATTGAAGGCAATCGCAATTTGAAGCGCGAAGTGCTTCGCCTGAAGAGCGAGCTGATCTTGCTCGACCAATATAAAGAAGAAAACCAACGCCTGCGCAAACTTCTCGGCTCTTCCTTCGTCCGTGACGAGAAGAAAGTCGTGACAGAAGTGATGGCCGTTGATACATCACCATATCGTCACCAAGTGGTGATTGATAAAGGCCGTATTGATGGTGTGTACGTTGGCCAGCCTGTTATCAACGAGAAAGGTATCGTTGGTCAGGTGACGTTTGTTGCGGCGCATAATGCACGCGTATTGCTGCTAACAGATGCGAAAAACGCGATTCCAGTTCAGGTAATTCGTAACGATATTCGCGTGATCGCTTCCGGTAACGGTGAAGTGGATGAAATCCAACTGGAACACATCCCAACCAGTACTGATATCCAAGTGGGTGATTTGCTGGTGACATCGGGTCTTGGTGGTATTTACCCAGAAGGCTACCCAGTTGCGACAGTCACGAATGTCGATCACGATACTCGCCAAGAGTTTGCATCGATCAAAGCGGAGCCAGTGGTTGAGTTTGATCGTCTGCGCTACTTGTTGTTGATTTGGCCGAATGAAGACCGTCAACATAAAGTATTGCAATCCAATGTAGAAGAAGGTTCAGAACAAGAGGTAACCGATGGCCAATAGTGTATTAAGAAGTCGAATGGTCATCGGCGTCAGCTTTTTCGTTGCGCTAGTCCTACAAACCATTCCATGGCCGGGCGTACTCGATTTGTTGCGCCCATCATGGCTGTTCCTAGTGACCTGTTATTGGGTGTTGGCATTGCCGCACCGTGTCAATGTTGGTACCGCTCTGATCTTAGGTTTGTTGTGGGACATTTTGATTGGCTCGACGCTCGGGATCCGAGGGATGATGATGTCGATCATTATCTACTTGGTGGCATTAAACTTCTTGGTGATCCGTAACATGGCATTATGGCAACAATCTATTTTGATTGCCTTTTTTACCGTGCTACTAGAGCTTCTCATATTCTGTGGGGAATATTTGAACCAGGACGTAGTATTTAATCCATTATCCCTGTGGACTGCAGCAATAAACTGTATACTTTGGCCATGGATGTTTTTATTAATGCGACGCGTCCGTCGCGCATGGCACGTAAGGTAGCGTTGTGAAAAAGGGCTTATCCCTCGTACTCGCATCGGGTTCTCCGAGAAGAAAAGAGCTGCTTGCTCAGTTAGATTATGACTTTGATATTGTGCTTCCTGATATAGAGGAAGCCAAACAAGACCACGAGCAAGCAAAAGACTATGTGTTGCGTCTCTCTTTGGAAAAAGCTCAAGCAGGCTTAGCGATGGCTAAGCCTGATTCCGTTGTATTGGGCTCCGATACCATAGTGGTATGCGATAACCACGTGCTAGAAAAGCCAAAAAGTTTCGAAGATTCAAAACGCATGCTCAGTAATTTATCCGGCCGTCAGCATCAAGTAATGACGGCGGTGAGCGTCGTATCAAAAGAACAACAACACTCAGTGGTCGTTATCACTGACGTGTGGTTCAAAACACTGACTGAAGAAGAAATAGAACGATACTGGCAGTCAGGCGAACCATGCGACAAAGCTGGAAGTTATGGTATTCAAGGACTCGGTGGGCGTTTCGTCACCCGAATCGAAGGCAGTTATCACGCCGTAGTAGGCTTACCTTTGTTCGAAACCGATCAGCTAATTCAAGAATTTTTATAATTGTTTTGAGGTGTGCACATGAGTGCAGAATTGCTGCTTAACGTGACCCCGAGTGAGACTCGTGTGGCCATGATTGAAGGTGGAGTACTACAAGAAGTTCATATAGAACGTGAATCGCGCCGCGGCATTGTTGGCAATATTTACAAAGGCAAAGTGAGCCGAGTATTGCCGGGCATGCAAGCGGCGTTTGTCGATATTGGTCTAGATAAAGCGGCATTCTTGCACGCGTCAGACATCGTTCCGCACACCGAATGTGTGGCAGAGAACGAAAAGCAACAGTTCCAAGTACGTGATATTTCTGAGTTGGTTCGCCAAGGACAGGATATTGTTGTACAGGTGGTTAAAGACCCACTAGGTACCAAGGGCGCTCGCCTGACGACTGATATCACCCTTCCTTCGCGTTATCTTGTTTTTATGCCGGGAGCGAGCCATGTTGGAGTTTCTCAGCGTATTGAAAGCGAAAGTGAACGTGAGCGCCTGAAGAAAGTCGTCAATCACTACTGTGATGAGCACGGTGGCTTTATCATTCGTACTGCGGCAGAAGGTGCCGATGAGAAAGAGCTTTCTCAAGATGCGGCATTTTTGAAACGTTTATGGCAGAAGGTGATGGAGCGTCGTGCGAAGTACAAAACTCGCTCGACCTTGTACGGTGAGCTAGGCTTAGCCCAGCGCATTCTACGTGATTTTGTTGGCACTGAATTGGACAAAATCATGGTCGACTCTCGCCTAGAGTATGAGAACCTAAAAGAGTTTACCTCTGAGTACGTGCCTGAGCTAACAGACAAGCTTGAGCTATACGAAGGTGACAAGCCGATCTTCGACATGTACGACACAGAGAACGAAATCCAACGTTCTTTGGAGCGTAAGGTCGAGCTTAAATCTGGTGGCTACCTAATCATCGATCAAACTGAAGCGATGACAACGGTCGACATCAATACCGGTGCGTTTGTTGGTCGTCGTAACCTTGAAGAAACCATCTTCAACACCAACGTCGAAGCGACCCAAGCGATTGCCCGTCAACTGCGCCTGCGTAACTTAGGCGGTATCATTATTATCGATTTCATCGATATGTTATCGGACGAACATCGTAAGCGTGTACTAACTTCGCTTGAGACCGCCTTGTCAAAAGACCGTGTAAAAACCAACATTAACGGCTTTACTCAGCTAGGCTTAGTTGAGATGACTCGTAAGCGTACGCGTGAAAGTATTGAACATATCTTATGTTCTAGCTGTCCTACTTGTGAAGGTCGCGGCAGCGTGAAGACTGTCGAAACTGTGTGTTACGAGATCTTGCGTGAAATTACCCGTGTTAACCGTGCTTACGATGCAGACAACTTTGTTGTGTACGCGTCACCGTACGTTGCGGAGACACTACTGGGTGATGAATCTCACGCACTAGCTGAACTCGAAGTATTTATTGGTAAGCAAGTTCGTATTCAAGCTGAACCCCTGTACATTCAGGAGCAGTTTGACGTCGTCATGATGTAATTGGAAAATTTGTGAATTCTGGTTTTAACCGTTTCGGGCGTTTCTGCGCGTGGACGTTGGTCACTCTGTTGGTGCTTCTGGCCATTTTAGTGACCACACTGCGCGTAGCATTGCCACAACTTAACCACTTCCAAGATGAGATCAAAACCTGGGTCAAGCAAGGCACAGGTTTTGACTTTTCTATCACCAGCGTTGCTGGCTCTTGGCGTAACAGCCATCCCTCTATCGCACTGCAAGGTTTAGAAGCGAATCTGCCGAACAACCAAGATGCTCGTTTTGCAGTGGATGAAATCCATATTGAATTCGATCTTATTCAATCTCTTTTGCAGTTTAAGCCCGTGGTTGCGGACTTAACGATCGATGATTTAGCGTTAGATATTCGTACTGTCGACCTGTTGTCGAAATCAGAAGGCAAAGAACCACCTGCGAATGTCAGCAAAAATGAAACCAAGCTGATTGATCAACTCGACTCTCTATTGCTGCGCCAGTTTGAAGACTTCACCATCACTGATTCTCGTATTTGGTATAAATCGATTTCAGGTGAAACACGCCGCTTGGATATCGAACAGTTACGCTGGAGTAACCAAGGTAAACACCACCTAGCAGAGGGTACGGTAAGTATTGCAGATGCAAGTCTTAACTCCTTATTAGTGCGTGCCAACTTTAAAGATTACGGCTCGTTGCGTGATGTGTCGGGCGAGTTTTACGTAAGTGTAAAAGACGTGTCTGTGACGCCTTGGCTAACCACTTACATGCAAGAACAATCGGGTGTTGAGTCAGGGAAAGTGAGCCTCAATACTTGGCTGACATTGAGACATAGCCAACCGAGCTATGCTTACGTCGACTTACAACCTTCTGAACTGGTTTGGAATGAGAATGGCCATCATGATCTTCTGATCGAATCTGGTATTTTCAAGCTACTGCCCGATAAAGAGGGGTGGAAAGTAAATGGTCACTCACTTCAAATCCGCACGGATGACAGACCATGGCCAGAGCTAGATGTTGCTTTTGATTGGCAACCAGAAGGCTGGTTACTCAACCTGTCTCAATTGGATATTGAAGCACTAACCCCGTTAATTAAATTAGCACCGAAGTCAGAATCCACCACGGATTTACTCGACAAGCTTGCGCCAAAAGGGCGTGTAGAAGACATCCGCTTGTCGATGAATGGCAGCTTAGATACGTTGCGTTATTCTGCCGAACTGGAAGAGCTAGGCTTAACGCAATGGGAACTGCTTCCGGGCTTTAGTCATGTGCAAGGCAAGGTGGCGGGTAACTTAGAGCAAGCAAAAGCAAAAGTGACCGTTATTGATGATGTTTTTCCGTATGGAGATGTATTCCAAGCGCCGTTGAACATTAAGCAAGGTGAAGTTGACATCATCTGGCAGCAGGACGAAGAAGGCTGGCGTTTATGGTCCGATAAAGTGACGGCGGCAACACCGGATCTACAAGTGCTGGGCGCATTCCGTCTCGACTTTCCGAAAGAACAAAGTCCATTCCTGTCGTTTTATGCCGAAGCTGACCTCTACAACGCGGGTGAAACTTGGCGTTACCTGCCGACGTTAGCGCTTGGGCAAGATCTGACAGACTACCTCTCTACTGCGATTCAAGGTGGTAAGGTCAATACTGCTAAGCTGCTTTGGTATGGCGAGCTCGGTGACTTCCCGTATAAAGCGCATAACGGTATGTTCCAAGCATGGGTTGGTTTGAAGAACGCTAAATTCAGTTTTGATACGGCATGGCCAACCATCACAGATTTACAGCTCGATTTATTGTTTGAAAATGACGCCATGTATTTGGATTCGAAGTCTGCCACGTTAAATGGCGTGAAAGCGAAGCGAATCACAGGTCGTATTCCTGAGCTTGCAGAAGGTGGCCACATTGAGATTGAAGCCAAAGCAAGCGCACCGGGTAATGAAGTTCGTGACTACATGATGGCGACGCCACTGGTTGACTCTGTGGGAGCTGCATTGACCGCGCTGCAAGTCAGTGGCCCGGTCTATTCTGAGTTCCAACTCAATATCCCATTTGATACCGAGAAAGACGCTCGCGCGTGGGGCTATGCGGATCTTAAGAATAACCGCGTAGACATAGATGCGCCGCCGATGACGTTAGAAAACGCAACCGGTCGTATCAAGTTCGACAATGACGTTGTGACCACTTCGGGTCTCTCTGCTGAACTATTGAAGCAGCCAATCTCACTGGACTTCCGCGGTGAGAACGCGGAACAAGGCTATAACGTAACCATTAATACCCTTGGTGATTGGGAGGTAAACCCGCTTAAACCTTACCTTGGTGAGCGTTGGTTGAGCCTGGTGTCTGGTCATGTTCCTTGGCAAATGGATATCGACCTACAACTCAACGATGTTGGCTTTACCTACCAAGTGGATGTGCTTGCTCAACTTAGCCAGTTAACCAGTGAATATCCTTATCCGCTGGCGAAAAAACGTGGTGAGAAAGGACAAGCGAAGCTGCAAGCTTCTGGTAACCAAGAAAGCATTTCTGCGCGATTACAAATTCCGAATGCGAAGTACCAGACTGAAATCGATATTTCTGGCGACGTACCTCAGTTAACGGCGACTAATCTTGTGGTTGGCAATGGTGGCTTCAAGATCAGCCCAGTCGTCGGGCACGATGCCTCGATTCGTCTAGATGATTTGAGTCTTGATAAGTGGTCAGACTTAATGCACGTTCCTCAAAGCACGACGCAGTCAGTACTGTCGAGTATGAAAACGCCGACGATTCCTGTACCTACGCGCGTGAGTATGGACGTACAAAACTTAGAACTTGGTGGGATTGAGTTCCATGACGTGGATTTAAATGCGCGTAAGAACAACTTAAGCTGGCAGCTTGATGTAGATAGTCAGGAAGTAAAAGGTAAAGCGAACTACCTCAAGCCGTCTGAGCTCTCTGTTTCACTGGATCATCTACATTTGTACATTCCGGGCTTCGATGAGATGACCAAAGAGCGAGGTTCCTTGTTTGCCAGCGAAGATCAAGCGGCACCGCTTATCTCAAACTTTGACCGCAAGTTCCATGCAGAGATGCCAAACTTAACCTTGAGCATCGATGACTTTTGGTTGCAGGGCTATAAAGTCGGCAAAGTGAATGTGGATGTGGCACGCGCCAACAACCGCCTTGAATGGAAGAATGTAAACTTTAGCAGTGGCCAAAACCGTGTGGATATGAGCGGATGGTGGGAACTGACGAAAGAACGCAGTCATTCAAACCTGACCATGAAGGTGAAAGGTGAGAACAACAGTGATTTGATGGAGCGTTTTGGTATTACCTCAGGCATTCAGCAAGCGCCGTTTGAAATCAATGCCAAGTTGGATTGGGATGGTGCACCTTGGTCGATGAAGACGCAAAGTTTACAAGGTGACGTGTCTACCGAGTTCGGAAAAGGCGTGATCACTGAAGTCAGCGGCGCCGCTCGATTGCTTGGCCTATTCAGCCTTGACTCTATCATTCGTAAGATGCAGCTCGACTTTACCGACGTATTCGACAAGGGCATGGCCTTTAACTCGATTACGGGGACAGGCAAAATCCAAGATGGTGTGTTTATCACTAACGATATCGAGATGGATGCCCTTGCGGGTGAGATGAAAATCCGCGGTATTGCTGATATGAATACCCGTTTGGTGGATGCGGAAGTGAACTTCACCCCAGACATTACTTCAGGTATCCCAATGCTGACTGCCTTTGCGGTAGCGCCTCAAACGGCATTGTATGTACTGGCGATTTCGACGGTTATCTCTCCTGTGGTGGAAGTTTTCACACAAGTAAATTACGAAGTGAAAGGTCCGCTTGATTCACCGAATGTAAAAGAGGTTTCGCGAAGCAAGGGCGAATACAAGTTGCCAGAAAAACTGCGTGAGCAAGCGAAGTAATTGCGCAGTTGACCTTCTGACGAACAAGGAATAGAAAACATGGAACGTGTTGGCATCATTCAAATGACATCGGGTCCAGATATCGAGCAGAATCTGGACTTCATTGCTAAGCAATGTGCCTTGGCTGCTGAGCAAGGTGTGAAGCTGGTTGTGACACCAGAAAACGCCACACAATTTGCCAACCGAGAGGCGTATCATCAGAACGCAGAAACTTTGGGTGACGGTCCAATTCAGCAGCGTTTATCTGATATCGCACAGCACCACCAACTGACTTTAATTGTGGGCAGCATACCGATCCGCGCTGAGCAAGGTGTTACCACGACGACATTGGTCTTCTCACCGCAAGGCGAGTGTATTGCTCACTACGATAAGCTGCATATGTTTGACGTGGATGTCGCCGATGGGCATGGCAGTTATCGTGAATCGGATACCTTTGTCGCGGGCAATCGCATCGTGACGGCAGAGACCAATATGGGTACGGTAGGCTTAAGTATTTGCTACGACGTACGCTTTCCTGAATTGTTTAAAGCGTTACGCTTAGCAGGGGCTCAAATTATAGTTGTACCCGCTGCCTTTACCGCGGTAACGGGAGAAGCACATTGGGAAGTGTTACTTCGAGCGCGTGCTATTGAAACCCAATGCTGGATTCTTGCCTGCGGGCAAACGGGAACGCACCCATGTAGCCGTCAAACTTGGGGGCATTCCATGGTGATTGACCCTTGGGGAGGTGTTCACCAACAATTGAATGACCAAGTAGGCTTGCTGGTGGCTGAGATAGATTTGTCACACAACCAGCAAGTAAGGCAGAATATGCCGCTGACTCAACACAGTCGCTTTCAAAATGAATTGAAACGGAAATAAAAGAGCTAACTATGAGCATAAACCAAATAGAACAGGCACTCCTTGCCCCAAACGGTCTGACAGAGCAAGACATCGCTGACACACTAGCGAGCATTGCGACGCGCCAGATCGATTATGCGGACATTTACTTTCAGTCCAGCTGGCACGAGTCTCTGGTTCTAGAAGACAGCATCATTAAAGATGGCTCTTTCAATATTGACTGTGGTGTCGGTGTACGAGCAGTCACAGGCGAGAAAACCGGTTTCGCCTATTCAGACCAAATTCAACTAGAAGGTTTGAAGCAAAGTGCAATTGCAGCGCGTGGTATTGCGCAGCAAGGTCAAAACGGCAAAGTGCACGCATTCAAACGCTCTGATAACCAAGCTTACTACGATGCGGTAAACCCACTAGCAAGCTGGGAAAAGCAACAAAAAACCGAACTGTTGTTGTCTCTGGACGCGTATATCCGTACCAAAGAGCCAATGATCAAAGAAGTATCTATCAGCATCAGCGGTGTGCATGAGCAAATGTTGGTTGCAGCAACCGACGGTACTTATGCTGGCGATATTCGTCCGCTTGTCCGTCTATCAATCAGTGTTCTTGCTGAAAAAGGCGATCGCCGTGAACGCGGTAGCGCCGGTGGCGGTGGTCGTTTCGGTTACGACTTCTTCTTGTCTGAAACAGACGGTGTGAAGCAAGCCTTCCAATTCGCTGATGAAGCGATTCGTATGGCGCTAGTGAACTTAGAAGCAGAAGCAGCACCTGCAGGCATGATGCCTGTGGTACTAGGTTCTGGCTGGCCGGGCGTATTGCTGCACGAAGCGGTAGGTCACGGTTTAGAGGGTGACTTCAACCGTAAAGAGTCGTCAGTATTCTCTGGCAAGATGGGTGAGCAAGTGACGTCTCCGCTTTGTACTATCGTGGATGATGGCACGCTAAAAGACCTACGCGGATCATTGAACGTCGATGATGAAGGTGTGAACGGTCAATACAACACGCTTATCGAAAATGGTGTGCTTAAGGGCTACATGCAAGACAAGCTAAACGCACGCCTAATGGGTGTAAACCCAACAGGTAACGGCCGCCGTGAGTCTTACGCGCATCTACCAATGCCACGCATGACTAACACTTACATGCTACCGGGTGAGCACACACCAGAAGAGATCATCTCTACGGTGAAGAAAGGCCTGTACGCACCAAACTTCGGTGGCGGTCAGGTGGACATCACTTCTGGTAAGTTTGTGTTCTCAGCATCGGAAGCGTACTTGATTGAAGATGGTAAAATCACTCGCCCAGTGAAAGGTGCAACGCTGATTGGCTCTGGTATTGAAGCGATGCAGCAAGTTTCTATGGTGGGTAACGACCTAAGCATCGACAGAGGTGTTGGCGTGTGTGGTAAGGCGGGTCAAAGCGTACCAGTTGGCGTTGGTCAGCCAACATTGAAGCTCGATTCCATCACCGTGGGTGGTACTGAGTAAACTTCACCTGAAGCAGAATTAAAAAGAGCGCTCATTGAGCGCTCTTTTGTTTTTAAGGGGAGAGTATTCGTTATAGGTTCTCTTCAGCAAACTCTGCTAAGCGACTTCGCACCACACCATTGAGGTGAATATTGGCGCTGCCTTCAAAGTTCTTAAAGCGTTCAACCATATACGTCAAACCAGACGTCACTGGCGTGAGGTAATGAGAGTCAATCTGTGCCAAGTTACCCGAACACACAATCTTGGTGCCTTCACCACAACGGGTGATGATGGTTTTGATTTGTGAAGCGGTTAAGTTCTGACACTCATCGAGTAGGACAAATGCATTCTGGATCGAGCGGCCACGCATAAAGTTGATCGATTTAAACTGAATGTTGGCTTTATCGCAGATGTACTTCATCGAACCTTCAGTGCAGTGGTCGTTCTTGTGCAGCGCTTCCAAGGTATCGGTCACCGCTGCTAACCAAGGCATCATTTTCTCTTCTTCCGAACCCGGTAAGAAACCAATCGACTCACCAATGTCTGGTGTGTTACGCGTTACGATGATCTTATCGAACATGCCTTTCTCAATGGTTTGTTCCAATGCCGCAGCCATGGCAAGGAGCGTTTTACCACTACCGGCGGCACCAGTCAGAATCACCAAATCAATATCAGGGTCGAGTAGGGCATCCATCGCCATGCCTTGGTAGATATTTTTCGGTGTAATGTCCCAAGCGCGACGATGCATCATGCGCTCACGACTCAGGTCGAGCAGCGTAACCTTATCCTCATTGATGGTTTCTACTCGTCCTACAAAATCACTCTCTTCATCAATCACGTATTGGTTGATAAAGGTCGGCTCGAACGGTTCGCGGCTGAGTTTATGGAACGTTTTTCCGCCCAGTGCGTAACTATCAACCTCGTCCACACCACTCCAAAAATCGCCTTCACGTTGTTGAAAGCCCTTGGTGAGGTATTGGATATCATCAATCAGTTGATCCGTACGATAGTCTTCAACGAAGCGTACACCAGCACCTTTGGCTCTTAAACGCATGTTGATGTCTTTGGTTACGAGCACCACTTCTCGTGGAGCACGTTTGTTTTGCAGATAAAGCACCGCATTGAGTATGCGGTTGTCACCGGCTTTGTCGGCGAAAGCTTTGACGGTTTCCTGCAACTCGAAGTCCGCCAAAATAGAGATGGTGCCTTGGCTTGGGTTATCTTTAGAAACCGGAATACCTTCTGAGATTTCATCCGGTGTTGCGTCTCTAAACAGATCTTCCAAAGCGCGAATCGCAACGCGTGCATCCCTTGCTACATCACGTTTACTGTCTTTGATTCGGTCGAGTTCTTCCAACACAGTCATTGGGATGACGACATCGTGTTCTTGGAAAGAGAAGATGGCGAAGGGTTCATGAAGAAGAATGTTGGTATCAAGTACAAACAGTTTCCGATCGGTATCGCCCATAGCGTCTCCTTGCCGCAGCGCGGCTTTGCTGGCTAGTAGCTAAGAAGGAACAGTCTTCCTAACTCTGATTGCTTGCAATAGAGGTTGTCGGGCAATGTCGGTTAGTGCGCAACCGAGTAGCAAGACAACTTACTGCAAACCCGTGTTGATCCTAATCGTGTACTAAATGCGCTCAAATCATGTTTGATGACTCTAAGCGCCCCTCAATAGAAGTATACGTAAAATTTACTTCTTACAACTTAATAATTGTCATGAGTTTTTTACAATTTGATTGCATTCCTAATTCAGGAAAAAAAGTTGCCCCTCTGGGCGGTTTCGGCGTGACCTAAATCACAGCTTCAAGTAAGATTAGCGACCTTTTTCTGCGTATAGGCTACGCCCGATTTATCATGTTCAGCTGGCTTAAAAATGCACAGCGCAAAGTGGCATGACAAGCACGATTGGCATAGCAGAAGCCAGAATCAGATCTAAACTTATTATCCATGCCCATCGGGATGGGTAGAGACCAACAAGAAACAACAACGAGGTAGTCAATTCATGACATTTGCTTTGGGGCAGCGCTGGATTAGCGATACGGAAAGCGATTTAGGTTTAGGTACCGTAGTAGCAATGGATGCTCGTACTGTGACATTGATGTTTGCAGCATCAGAGGAAAACCGAGTTTACGCACGTAACGATGCACCAGTTACCCGAGTAACGTTCAACGTCGGTGATGTCATCGATTGCCAAGAAGGTTGGTCATTAAAAGTTGAAGAAGTACTGGAAGATGAAGGTCTATACACCTATTTCGGTACTCGTGAAGACACGCAAGAAACGGCGATCGTGTTGCGTGAAATCTTCCTAAGCAACCACATTCGTTTTAACAAGCCGCAAGACAAGTTGTACGCAGGTCAAATCGACCGCATGGACAACTTTGTACTTCGCTACCGTGCGCTACAAAACCAATTTGAGCAACACAAGAGCCCAATGCGTGGTCTGTGTGGCATGCGTGCAGGCTTGATCCCTCATCAGCTATATATCGCACATGAAGTGGGTCGTCGTCACGCGCCTCGCGTATTGCTAGCGGATGAAGTTGGTCTGGGTAAAACCATCGAAGCGGGCATGATCATCCACCAGCAAGTGCTGTCCGGTCGTGCTGAACGTATCCTTATCGTGGTGCCCGAGACACTGCAACACCAGTGGCTCGTTGAGATGATGCGTCGTTTCAACCTGCACTTCTCTATCTTCGATGAAGAGCGTTGTATTGAGGCGTTCGCAGAAGCTGAAAACCCATTTGATACGCAGCAATATGTGCTGTGCTCACTGGATTTCCTACGTAAGAGCCGCAAGCGTTTCGAGCAAGCGCTAGAAGGCGAGTGGGATCTATTGGTTGTCGATGAAGCGCACCACTTAGAATGGAGCCAAGACAAACCAAGCCGCGAATACCAAGTGGTAGAAGGCTTGGCAGAACGCACTGCGGGTGTGCTACTGCTGACGGCAACACCAGAGCAGCTAGGTCGTGAGAGCCACTTCGCTCGTCTACGTCTGCTAGATCCAGATCGTTTCTACGATTACGATGCATTCGTTGAAGAAGAAGAGCAATACGCACCAGTGGCGGATGCTATCACTTCGCTGTTCTCTGGTGAGAAACTGCCTGACGAAGCGAAAAACCAAATTACTGAACTGCTTTCTGAGCAAGACGTTGAGCCGCTATTCCGCATTATCGAAAGCGACAGTGATGAAGAAGCGAAAGCGTCAGCGCGCCAAGAACTGATCGATAACCTAATGGACCGTCACGGTACTGGTCGCGTTCTGTTCCGTAACACGCGTGCTGCAATCAAAGGCTTCCCGAAGCGTAACGTACATCTAATGCCAATGGACATTCCACAGCAGTACACCACGTCAATGCGTGTATCAGGCATGATCGGCGGCAAGATGACGCCAGAAGCACGCGCGGTGAAGAACCTTTACCCAGAAGAAATCTTCCAAGAATTTGAAGGCGAAGATTCAAGCTGGTGGCAATTTGACTCACGTGTGAACTGGCTACTTGAGAAAGTAAAAGAGAAACGCAGCGACAAAGTGCTGGTTATCGCTTCTCGTGCAAGCACCGCGCTGCAACTTGAGCAAGCATTACGTGAGCGTGAAGGTATTCGTGCAACTGTATTCCACGAAGGCATGTCGATTCTTGAGCGTGACAAAGCGGCTGCTTACTTTGCACAAGAAGAGGGCGGCGCACAGGTTCTTATCTGTAGCGAAATCGGCTCAGAAGGTCGTAACTTCCAGTTTGCTAACCAGCTTGTGATGTTCGATTTACCGTTCAACCCAGACTTGCTAGAGCAGCGTATTGGTCGTCTGGACCGTATCGGTCAGAAGCGTGATATCGATATCCACGTGCCTTACCTAAAAGACACGTCACAAGCGATTCTTGCTCGTTGGTTTGATGAAGGTCTGAACGCGTTTGCTGAAACCTGTCCAACAGGTCGCGCGGTTTACGATAAGTACTCTGATGCGCTGATTGAAATGCTGGCGTCTGGTGATGTTTCAAACCTTGATGAAGTGATTGAAGAATCAGCGAAGATGAACAAAGAGCTGAAATCACAACTTGAGCAAGGTCGTGACCGTCTGTTAGAGATGCACTCAAACGGCGGCGAGAAAGCGCAGCAGATTGTTGAGAAAATCTCATCGACAGACGGTGATACAAACCTAGTAACGTTCGCATTGTCTCTGTTCGACACCATTGGCTTGAACCAAGACGACAAAGGCGAGAACGCACTTGTGGTAACGCCATCTGAGCACATGATGGTGCCAAGCTACCCAGGCTTGCCATACGAAGGTGCGACTATCACATTTGACCGTGATACAGCGCTATCTCGTGAAGACATGCACTTCATCAGTTGGGAACACCCAATGATTCAAGGCGGTATTGATCTGCTGATGAGCGAAGGTGTGGGTACCTCTGCGGTTTCTCTGCTGAAGAACAAAGCGCTACCAGTGGGTACTATCCTACTTGAGTTGGTTTACGCGGTGGATGCACAAGCACCAAAACGCAGCGGCATTACTCGTTTCCTACCGAAGACGCCAATTCGCATGATGATGGATGCTCGTGGTAACGATCTGTCTTCTCAGGTTGAGTTTGAAGGCTTCAACCGTCAGCTTAGCCCGGTAAACCGTCACCTAGGCAGCAAGCTAGTGACATCAGTACAGAAAGACATTCACAGCCTAATCGAAGCGGGTGACGCATTGGTTGAGCAGAAAGTGGAAGAAGTTCGTAAGCAAGCGCATCAAGACATGCAACAAAGCTTGAATGCCGAGCTTGAGCGTCTACAAGCACTGAAAGCGGTTAACCCGAACATCCGTGATGAAGAAATTGAATCGATTGAAGAACAAATCAAAGAGCTAACAGGTTACATCAACCAAGCTCAGGTCCAGCTAGATTCGCTACGTCTGATTGTGGTCAGCCACAACTAATCAGCGTTCAAACACATGAAAAAAGGTCTTCAATTGAAGACCTTTTTCTTTATCTGAGTCTAGTTTACCTCAGCGGTTCGGTTAATCGCTCGCAGCTAATTACATTAGCCACTTCCACCAAATAAACAGCGCTAAGAAGCCGAATAAGTAAATCAAGCCAGCAATCGACAACCACTTCAATTTACGGCCCAGCGCTAATGGCTTAGGTAAGTCGGTTTTGCTCACCAGAATGTAGTTCAGTAGCGCGAAGAACGGTGTCGTCATAAACGCCAGTACCATAGCAAAGTTCAGCATTGGTAGTAGTGCTGACGCCCAGAACACCACAATACCTAATGCCAAGACCGATACCGTAAGCATGATCGCTGACGTGGCTTTTGGGTTAGTCTCTGGTTGTGAGCGTAGTAGACGTTGAGAGTCTGAAATGACACGAGAGTAGCCATCAATCACCGTAATTGTACTGCCGAAGATGCAGAAGAACGCAATCACCGCAATTAGGTAGCGTGACCACTCACCAATAGTCGCAGCGTACAAGCCGACTAGCTGGTGGGAGAAGCCCACGCCAGAGCTTTTAAGCTCGATGCCTGAGCCGTGTAGCATCAACGCACCTAGCGATACAAACACCAACGCCAATACTGCCGTACCAATGTAGCCGACGTTAAAATCAAACAACGCAGATTTTGCGGTGACTTCTTGTTGGCTGGTTTGGCGTTTTAGCCACGCAGACGTCAAACAAGAGATCTCGATTGGTGCTGGCATCCAGCCCATGGTCACGACGATAAAGCCGATTGCTGCAATTGACCACGGAGAAGGGGATTCAAAGTTCGCAACAGGCTCTACCGGATTACCAAACGCAATCGCTACTGCTAGTAATGTCGCAATGGTCAGTACTGTCATGATGACTTTTGAGAGCGTATCCAGCGCTTTGTAATGACCAGCAAATAGGATCACCAAGCACGTGACCAATACAATGATGCTGAGTGACGCCATCGACAATGAAAATGGAATGAAGTAGCCCAACAAGCTAGCACTGAACATCAAAAGTGCTGCTGTGTTGATCACCGCAGAAACGGAGCTGAGAAACAAGAACAGCCATAAGTATGGGCGACCTAGCCTAGCGTAGCCTTCAACCAAGGTTTTGCCTGTACCCATGGTGTACTGCACGCCTGCTCGGAAAAATGGGTATTTAAAAAGGTTTACCAGCAGGATAAGCACGGCGAGTTGCCAGCCATAAATGGCACCAGCTTTTGTTGAAGCAACGAGGTGAGAGCCACCTACTGCGGCAGAAGCCATGAGAATGCCGGGACCCAACGAGCGTACAAATTGGGAGATTTTGGATTGGGGTTGATCTGGTACTGCAGATTCCATTTGTTATTGTCCTTGTTCATCAACGATAAACTATAAGTAACATGCCCAGTATGGTTGTCAATTTAATTTTACAACTTGTTTTGCTTTTATTTTTGTTGGTAATTTGACTTGTTAACTTTCTTTATTTTAAAAAGTTATATCGCCCCTTGTTGGTGAGAAAATTAAACGTGTTTTGTGCATGCATCTTGAAGGCTCTTGGGTATAATCAGCGCGTTTTTATTCTGTAGAGATCCTGCCCATGGCAATGCTTGAGTACAATCCACCAACCGACCCTTGGATTGATGTCGTTTTTGAAGATGAGCAAATTTTGGCGGTAAACAAGCCATCTGGTTTGCTCTCTGTGCCGGGGCGTCTCGCTGAGCACTATGACAGTATGTGGAGTCGACTCACTGAGCAGTATCCAGATATTCAAGTCGTGCATCGCTTGGATATGTGCACTTCCGGTTTGATGGTACTGGCGAAGAACAAACGTGCAGAAAGCGCGTTAAAGAAACAGTTTCAATACCGATTGACGCATAAGATTTACTACGCGCGCGTTTGGGGGCATATAGAGCAAGAAGAGGGTGAGATTGACCTGCCGCTGATTTGTGATTGGCCTAATCGTCCGTTGCAGAAAGTGTGTTTTGAAGATGGCAAACCTTCTAAGACGCTTTTCCAAGTAGCGAAGCGAGAAGAGCATCCTGATGGTTCAAAGACGACGATTGTACGTTTGTTGCCGATCACTGGTCGCTCACACCAATTGCGAGTTCACATGCAAGCATTAGGTCACCCGATTGTAGGCGATGAGTTTTACGCAACTGAAGAAGCGAAAGCCTTCTCTGAGCGCCTAGAACTGCACGCCGCTGAGTTGAGCTTTTACCATCCGAAATGCCATTGGCTGCGCAGCATTTTTGTTCCTTGTGATTTTTACCCGGAAGCGGAAGCGATGATCTTTGACTATTTCGACCCAGAGCGTAAATTACCAGATTACAAAACACTGCCTCGCCCATAAATTCATCTTTAGGCAGTGAACAAGGAGTTGTTATGTCACTGCCTAAAGTAGTCTTCCTCGACCGCGCGACCATCCCCACTCAAATTCAAATACCTCGTCCAAGCTTTGCCCATGATTGGGTGGAATACGATCTGACTTCTTCTGAGCAAGTTGTTGAGCGTCTTGCTGATGCGGATATCGTGATCAGCAACAAGGTGGTGCTCGACCAATCTGTTCTCATTCAACTTCCTAACCTCAAGATGATTGCTGTGGCGGCCACGGGGTTCAATAACGTCGATATCAACTATTGCGCTGAGCACAATGTTGCGGTCGCGAACGTGCGTGGCTATGCGACTCGCTCTGTGCCAGAACACGTTATCGCTATGCTGTTTGCTTTGCGTCGTAACTTGTTTGGTTATCACCAAGATATCGCAGCGGGCGAGTGGCAACGCAATAAACAGTTCTGTTTCTTTACGCATCCGATTGGCGATGTGGCAGGTAGCACTTTGGGTGTGGTTGGCAGCGGCACATTAGGTCAAGCAACAGCAAAACTGGCACAAGCGTTAGGGATGAACGTGGTGTTTTCGGAGCGCAAAGGCGTAACGGAGTGCCGAGAAGGTTATGTTTCTTTTGCTGAGGTTCTTGAGCAAGCGGACGCCATCACACTACATTGTCCACTGAATGATGAAACACGTAATTTGATTGGTGAGGCAGAACTCAAGTTGATGAAGCCTACATCGATTTTGATTAATACCGGACGTGGTGGCTTGGTGGATGAACAAGCTTTAGTGGACGGCTTAAAGCAAGGTGAGATTGCTGGTGCTGGGGTTGATGTCTTTACCCAAGAGCCCGCCAATGAGAGTAATCCGCTGATTGCCAATATGCACTTGCCGAACCTATTGCTGACGCCACACGTTGCCTGGGGTAGTGATTCATCGATTCAGCGTTTGGCTGAAATCTTGATTGAGAATATTAACGCCTTTGAGCGCGGTGAAAGTCTTAATCGCTTAGCGTAACAGCAGAAAATAGGCATGAAAAAAGCAGACACAAAGGTCTGCTTTTTACGTTCTTAAGCGTTGAATTACATTTCTTCTTCAAACGCTTTAAGAATTTGGAAGATTTCACGGTAAGATTTTGCTGGTTTACCGGCTTTCTTCTCTTTCGCTGCTTGGCGAGCAAGTTGACGTAGACGTTGACGATCCGCTTCTGGGTACAGTTCCATTACGTCATCAATCGCTTTATCGCCTTCTTCCACAACGCGATCACGCAGCGCTTCTAGCTTGTGCAGAGCAGCAGTCGCTTGTGAGTGCTTGTTGCGGATTTTATCCAGTGCCGCTTGGATTGGTTCTGGATCTTCGTAACGCATTAGCTTACCAATACGTTGTAGCTGACGACGACGCGCTTCGTTTTTAAAGCGTTGTGCATCAGCAACCGCTTCTCGTAGGTCTTCGCTCAATGGAAACTTATCTAGAACAGCTGGCTTTAGGCCTACAAGCTCTTCACCTAGCTTTTGCAGCTCTTCCATGTCTCGCTTCATCTCGGATTTACTTACCCAGATGATCTCTTCTTCTGGTTCCCATGGCGCTTTTTGATTCTTACGTGCCATTTCAGTTGCCTGTGTTTTGATTAATATTATGACTATTTTAACAAGAATCGTGGGGAGAAAGCGAAATTCTTGTTATTCTATTGTGCATCGAATACATGATGTGAAAGACAATGGATATTAAACAGCAGGTTGCTGAGCAACGTACCGAGCTAGAACAAGCCGTTTCACGTGCACTAGAAATCGCTGCGGCGAAGTCTGATGCCGCTGAAGTCGCAATCACCAAGAGCACAGGTTTGAGTGTTTCCACTCGCATGGGTGACGTGGAAAACGTTGAATTCAATAGCGATGGCGCACTGGGTATCACCGTCTACCGTGGTCAACGCAAAGGCAGTGCTTCCACATCTGACTTGAGTGAAGCTGCTATCGAGCAAACGGTCTTAGCAGCACTAGACATTGCTCAATACACATCAGAAGACCCATTCGCAGGTCCTGCTCCAAAAGAATACATGGTGAAAGAGGTACCAGACTTAGACCTTTTCCACCCAGATGCTCCCGATCCAGACTACGCAGCGCAAATCGCGATTGCTGCTGAAAAAGAAGCGTTGAACTACAGCGATGCGATTAAGCAAAGCGATGGTGCAAGCTACGATAGCCACTACGGCGTAAAAGTGTATGGTAATAGTCACGGCTTGTTAGCCAGCTACTCATCCAGCCGTCATAGCACCAGCTGTTGTGTGATTGGTGTGGGTCAAAACGGTGAGATGGAACGTGATTACAGCTACACCGTTGCGCGTCATCGTGATGATCTTTGGACACCAGAAACGGTTGGTCGCAACGCTGCAGAGAAAACCATCAGCCGTCTTGATGCGCAAAAGCTTAAGACAGGCAAATACCCGGTGATGTTTGCTGCGGATGTAGCAACAGGCTTGATTGGTCACCTAGTGATGGCTATCAGCGGTGGCAACCTATACCGTAAGTCTTCTTTCCTATTGGATCATCTTGGTAAGCAAGTATTGCCTGAGTGGTTCAACATTTCTGAGCGTCCACACGTACTGCGCGGATTGGCTTCCAGCCCGTTCGATAGCGAAGGCGTTTACACGCAAGATCGTGAAATCATCACCGATGGTGTTTTAGCTACTTACTTGCTAACCAGCTATGCCGCTCGCAAGATGAAGATGGACCCAACGGGTCACGCTGGTGGAATCCACAACTGGTACGTGAAGTCGACAGGTCAAAACTTCGAGCAAATGCTGAAAGAGCTGGGCACAGGTCTACTGGTAACAGAGGCCATGGGTCAAGGCGTGAACGTTGTGACTGGCGATTACTCTCGTGGTGCTGCAGGTTTCTGGGTTGAAAACGGTGAAATCCAATACCCAGTATCTGAAATTACTATCGCGGGTAACTTGAAAGACATGTTCAATCAGATTGTGGCTGTGGGTAGCGATGTAGAAACACGCTCACAAATCCAAACGGGTTCTATCTTGTTGGATACCATGAAGGTTGCTGGTGAGTAAACTCACTAACCGCTAGATACGAAAAAGCCTGATGTGTTCATCAGGCTTTTTTATTGTTCGTAATCGACAGGTCATTACAGAGGCTAAATCATCAAGGTTGCGAGACCGAGGAAAACTGAAAGACCAATTACATCGGTCACTGTCGTTAGCGCCATACCACCAGCGAGTGCTGGGTCGATGTTCATCTTCTTCAATAGTATTGGGATAGTTACACCCGCAACACCTGCTACAAGTAGGTTGGTCAGCATGGCTGCCGAGATAATCCCACCAAGCATCCAGTTACCTTTCCAAGCAACCACAATACCACCGATGATCAGCGCCCACATGATGCCGTTTAGCAAGCCGATGGCGGCTTCTTTCATCAAGAGTTCGCGTTTGTTTGAATCACCGATATGACCAAGCGCTAAGCCACGGATAACAAGTGCAACGGTTTGGTTACCTGCCACACCACCCATTGAAGGTACAATGGTCATCAAAACGGCAATCGCAGCCATTTGGTCTAGAGTCGCTTCAAACATGTTGGAGACAGAAGCAGCGGCTAGTGCAGCAAGTACGTTGGCACCAAGCCAAATACTACGTTTACGAGCAGACTTTACTACAGGCGCGAAGGTATCTTCGTCGTCATCCATACCCGCCATACTCATCATTGAGTGTTCGGCATCTTCACGGATAACGTCGACCACGTCATCGATGGTGATACGACCTACAAGATGCTGGTTTTCATCGACAACCGGAGCAGATACCCAGTTACGACGTTCAAACAGGCTAGCGACATCAGAGTCACTGGTATCCACTGTAATTGCATCGTCGGCGTCTTCCATCACTTCACTGACTTTGACATCAGGTTGTGTGGTGATCAGCGTCGTGATCGGTAGTTCACCAATCAGTTTGCTCTCATCATCAATGACGTACAGCGCATCAGTTGCTTCAGGCAGTTCGCCTTTCATACGTAGATAACGCAGGACTACATCCACATCAACGTCACCACGAATGGTGATTACGTCGGTGTTCATCAGTCCACCCGCGGTATCCTCAGGGTAGGATAGGGCGGTTTCCACGCGCAGACGATCGGCAGAGTCCATCTGAGAGAGAACTTCACGTGAGACGTCATCAGGCAAGCTACGCAGTACGTAAGCCACGTCATCGGTGTCCATGCCTTCTGTCGCTTCTGCAAGCGCTTCAGGAGCCATTTTGGACACAAGACTGTCTTTAACGTCTTCGTTTAGCTCGTCAAGAATCTCACCGTAATCTTCTGGGTCGGTGAGTTGCCAAAGAACCTCACGACTTTTACGTGGGGAGGCTTCTAAAAGGTGGGCAATATCCTCAGGCTCCATGTCCTGAAGTTGTCGACGAACATGGACGAAGCGGCCGTTTTCCAGCGCTTCAGTGACTTCTTGGAGGGCTTGGTGAGCTTGGTCGAATTCTATTTGCTCTGCCATTCATTCCTCCCAATTCCTGATATTTACAATGCTTTGAATAATAACTTAATTCTAGGCACCTTTTAATAACAACTTATGAAAGTCGACAAAATTATTTATCGGAATTTAAGCAGGAGGTGAAACTTATGTGGGATATCTGGCTAGAGATAATAAAAAAGCGAGTGAATCACTCGCCTTCGTCAAACTTATCTTCAATCAAATGGCAAACCGCATCAAGAGCTTGCTCAGATTGATCGCCAGTGGCGTGGATGGTCACGTATTGTCCTTGGGCTGATTCCAGCATCAACAATCCCATGACGCTGTCTGCGGTCGCGGTTTTGTCTTCTTCGTTGTCGATGGTGATCACCGCGTCGAAGCTTTGTGCTAGTTCTACCAGTTTAACTGCCGCACGAGCGTGCAAGCCTAGGCGGTTTTGGATCAGTACTTTACGACTTAATTCCACCGTTATTCCTTAACGTTCTTTTCCAATGAAGTGTGGCGAATTTGTACTTGGTGTCCTTTGTCCGCAAAGAACTCACCAATTTTTTGAGTAAGATAAACCGAGCGGTGTTTACCACCAGTACAACCGATCGCAACGGTCAGGTAACTACGGTTGTTTTTCTCTAATAGTGGTAACCAAGTCTCAATAAAGCTTTCAATTTGGTATTTCAGATCAAGTACCGACTGGTGTTGCTCTAAGAAGGCGCCGATCGGGCCATCTAAACCAGTGAGAGGGCGCAGTGCTGGCTCCCAGTGTGGGTTTGGCAAGAAACGCACATCAAACACGTAATCGGCATCTGATGGTAAACCGTATTTGAAACCAAACGACTCAAACACCATGACTAAGTCTTTGCGTTCTCGGCCTTCCACACGCATACGTACGGTTTCACTGAGATCATGCAGAGATTGACCGCTACTGTTCAGAACTAAGTCTGCGTGTGCTTTCAGAGGCATTAAGATCTCTTGTTCAAGCTCAATCGCCTGATCAAGTGATAATGATTGACTGCCAAGTGATAGCGGATGAATCCGACGGGTTTCGCTGTAGCGGGTGAGAAGCGTTTCTTTATTCGCGTCTAAGAACAGTACTGTCACATCCAGTTCAGCCTTTAGCTTCTCTAGCGTGGTATTCAGTTCTTTGAGCTTCTTAGGGATATTTCGAATATCGATGCTTACTGCGACATTTTGTTTGCTCTCAGAGACTGACTGAACAAACGCGTCAAGTAAGTTTACCGGTAGGTTGTCTACGCAGTAGTAACCTAAGTCCTCAAGTACGCGCAGGGCAACACTTTTCCCGGCACCAGAGTGCCCGCTAACAACGATTAATCGCATGGTGATCGTCCTGATTACTTATGAATCATAATGTCGTAGAGCTCTTCATCGCTCTGAGCGTTACGTAAGCTTTTAAGCACTTGCTTGTCACTTAGACGCTCTGCCATAGAGGATAGTGTTTTGAGGTGCTCTTTGCACTGTTCTTCAGGTACAAGGAGAGCAAAAAGAAGGTCGACAGGTCGGTTGTCGATGGCGTCAAATTCAATCGCTTCGTCACACTGAAGTAACACTGCGATGGCTTTGTCGCTTGATTGCATTCTTGCGTGAGGGATAGCAATACCGTTGCCGATACCAGTACTACCCATTTTTTCTCTGCTGAGCATACACTCAAACAGTTCTGTAGAATCTTGGCCCGTGTTTTCAGCGACAATTTGGCTGATCATTTCAAGGGCACGTTTCTTACTTGTACAATGGACTGCACTTTTGGTGCAGTCCAGTGACAGTATTTCGCTCAGTTGCATGATTAATGACTGTTTAGTTTTTCTTTGTGCTTATTAAGTTGACGAACTAATTTATCCACCAGCGAATCAATTGCTGCATACATACTTTCGTCGTTCGATGACGCGTGGATTTCGCCTTGATTGATGTGGAGCGTAGCTTCCGCTATTTGGTTGAGTTTTTCAACTTTTAGTACGACTTGGACTTGGTTAATGTGGTCGAAGAACCTTTCGAGCTTCTGAAACTTAGATTGAACATAGTCTTGCATTGAATCGGTAAGATCAACGTGATGGCCTTGAATATTGATTTGCATAGACTTTCCTTTTCAGTTGGTGCCTAAAGTAGGCGTTTGCGCTGACTCGAAGGGGCGATACCCAAGGATTCACGATATTTCGCTATCGTACGTCTCGCGACTTGAATCCCCTGGTCAGCCAGAAGAGCAGCAATTTTGCTATCACTCAATGGCTTAGCGGTATTCTCCGCTGCGACCAACTTTTTGATGAGTGCGCGAATTGCTGTGGACGAACACTCTCCACCATTGTCTGTACTAACATGGCTAGAGAAGAAGTACTTCAATTCAAAAATGCCACGTGGGGTATGCATAAACTTCTGTGTTGTTACACGAGAAATTGTCGATTCATGCATGTCCACATCCAATGCTACGTCGTTTAGCACCATTGGTTTCATGGCTTCTTCACCATACTCGAAGAAATCTTGTTGATGTTCAACAATACATCTTGCAACTTTGAGAAGCGTCTCGTTTCTGCTTTCTAGGCTCTTAATCAGCCATTTTGCCTCTTGCAAATTGCTGCGAATGTACTGGCTATCCGCACTGTTGCCTTTGCCTAGTTGCGCATATTGTTGATTTACTTTTAGTTTCGGAATGCTGTCAGGGTTTATGGAGACGGTCCACTTACCATGATCTTTAAATACGGACACATCCGGAATGACGTATTCAGTGTCATCGGGTGTGATACGACTACCTGGACGTGGGTCAAGTTGTTGAATCAACTTCAATACTTCACGCAAGTCCGCTTCTTTAAGCTTAGTCTCTTTGATGACCAGCTTGTAGTCACGATTGCCAAGGTGGTCGATGTGATCGCTCAACACCATTTTCGCCTCAGCAAGCCACGGCGTGTCTTCAGGGAAAGTTGCCAGTTGTAGCAGTAGGCACTCTTGCAGATTGCGAGAGGCTACACCGAGCGGGTCAAATTGCTGAATACGCTTACGTACCGCTTCTACTTCATCCAATTCCACTTCTTCGTTGTTGAAGCTCTCGTGAATTTCTTCAGGGGATAGGGTTAGGTAGCCGTAGTCGTCGATGGCATCGATAATCGCGAGGGCGATGGTGCGGTCGGTTTCACTGAAAGGCGTTAAGTCTAACTGCCACATAAGGTAATCATGCAGCGATTCAGTGGTCTCACCTTGGTAGACGGGCATGTCATCATCCAGCGCTAGGCCTGTGCTGCCCGTGTTTGCGCTGTATACGTCATCCCAAGTGGTATCAATTTCTAGCTCAGAGCTGATTTCAGATTTTTCAATCACGTCTGAGCTGTCTGGAAGGTCGGGTTCTGAGGCATCGTTAGCTTCGTTCGCACTGTTATCAGCAGATTCAGACGCTGATTTGTCTTCACCGTTTGCTTGAGGCTCATCGTGGCCTTCTTCAACTTCCAGTAGCGGGTTGGAGTCCAACGCTTCTTGGATTTCTTGTTGAAGATCGAGCGTCGACAATTGCAACAAACGAATCGCTTGCTGCAGCTGTGGCGTCATGGCTAACTGTTGACCTAGCTTGAGTTGTAATGAAGGTTTCATTCAGTGTTACTTACCTTGTAATGCTCAGAATCTTACCGTTCCTAATGTAATCATAGACGGAATTGTTCGCCGAGATAAACTTGTTTCACTTGCTCGTTATTGAGAACTTCATCCGGAGTTCCCGATGCGATGAGGTGTCCTTGACTTACGATATAGGCTTTTTCACAAACGTCCAAGGTTTCGCGTACGTTATGGTCTGTGATTAACACGCCAAGGCCGCGATCGCGCAAGTGTTCAATGATTTTTTTGATGTCGTTAACCGAAATTGGGTCAACACCCGCGAACGGTTCATCCAACAAAATGAACTGAGGGTTTGCTGCCAATGCACGAGCGATTTCTACACGGCGGCGTTCACCACCTGATAGTGCCATACCCGCACTGGTGCGTATGTGCTGTATGTGGAATTCTTCCAACAAATCTTCTAGTTTGTCTTGGCGTTCTTCGCGAGTCAGTTCTTGGCGAGTCTCGAGAACGGCCATGATGTTGTCTTCAACAGATAGCTTACGGAAGATCGACGCTTCTTGCGGCAGGTAGCCGATACCCAAGCGCGAACGACTGTGCATCGGTAAAATACTGATGTCTTGGTTGTCGATGGTGATGGTACCTTCATCACGCGGAACCAAGCCTACGATCATGTAAAACGAAGTGGTCTTACCCGCACCATTTGGGCCCAGTAGACCAACGATTTGGCCAGATTCTACTTCGAGACTTACATCGGTAACTACCTTGCGCTTTTTGTAGCTTTTCGCAAGGTTCTTTGCACTCAGTACTGCCATATTAGTTCTCGATTTGATTCGGTTGCAGGATGGTGGTTACGCGCTCATCCTTCGAGCTGTCGGCGACTAGCTTCTGTTGACCAATTTGGTAACGAATCGACGAACCTTTGATGGTATTGCCGTCTTGTGCCAGTTGCGCTTGACCTTTCATGGTCAATTCATCAGTAGAGATGCGGTAGTCTAACTCAGTTGCTTGGCCGCTTAGCGTTTTGCCATCGTCCATCAACTGAGAAAACGTAGCAGGTTTACCAAATGCTTGGATCTGCTTAATAGACTCGGTCTTAGGATCGCGAGTCACAACGATTCTATCAGCATCGATATTGATGCTACCTTGCTTAAGCGATACATCACCTTTAAAGATGACCTGGTTACTCTTCATGTCCACCTGTTGGGTGTCTGAATTGATGTAAACCGGTTGTTGAGTATCCGACTTAAGTGCTAACGCTTGTGGCGCTGCTAAAACCAATGCCAGTAGGCTAAGGTGTAACGGTTTCATATCGACCTTGAACTTCATCTGTCAGAGTCGCTGTGTGAGCTTTCAAGTTGCCCTGCATTGCGCCTCCGGTAGTTTCAAATTGCGGTCCAACCAACATTACTTGTTGATCGGCTTTAAAATCACGATTGGTGAGATTGATGACCAATTTATCTGTCGCCATGGTATCGAAACTCGCGCCAGGCAATAGATTCTGCATCAGTACTTTGTCGTACAAGGTCAGAATCTGGTCTTCATCAAGTACTGCTTTTGTCGCAGTGACTTTCCACTCCACGACGCTACCTTCACGGTAAACCATCAGTGTTGGGCTCTTAAAAATCGTGTCTCCACTCTTGGCATAGTGATCCAAGTTAGTGGAACGGATGATGTAACTGCGGACACCATCTTCACCATAGGTGATGTTTTCTAGTCCAGTACCACTGAACATAGGCAGTTCTAAATTTGGTGCTACTTGAATATCTTCATTGCCTTTTGGTGTCATGAGGTAATAACCGCACCACGCGACAACAAAGATCAAGAGCAAATAAATAAGGCGAGTAAAACTCATAAAATAAAGGCCTTTATCTTAGCTCAGTACTTCCCTGACCATTGCCTTAATCTGTTAAATCAATCGTTAAGTCTTTTGGGTGATGCAATACTACATCACGCCAGCTTTCAATAAATCATGCATATTCAGTGCGCCAACAATCTTATTGTTATCGCACAAGATCAGAGCATTGATGTTCTTGTCTTGCATTAGATTCAAACCTTCTACCGCTAACATCTCCGGATGTGCTGTAGTTGGGTTTTGCGTCATCACTTCACCAATTGCTGTGGTGTGGATATCAATGCGCTTATCCAAAGTACGACGTAAATCGCCATCGGTGAATATACCAAGCATAGCATCGTGCTCATCGACGATGGCTGTCATGCCCAAGCCTTTTTCAGAAATCTCGAGCAAGGCGTCACGAATAAGCGCATCAGGTGATACTTTTGGTAGTGCATTACCGAAGTGCATTATATCAGACAGCTTAAGCAGCAATTTTCTTCCCAGCGCACCACCAGGGTGTGATAACGCAAAGTCCTCCGCTGAGAAGCCACGAGCTTGCAGAAGCGCAACAGCCAGTGCATCACCCATAACCAAAGTCGCCGTTGTACTGCTGGTTGGCGCGAGACCAAGTGGGCAAGCTTCTTTTGGCACAGTGATTTGCAAATGCAGATCAGACAACTTCGCCATGTTCGACTCTGGCTTGCCAGTCATGCTGATGATTTTGATGTTAAGGCGTTTCAAAACTGGGAATAGAGACAGAATCTCATGAGACTCACCCGAGTTTGAAATCGCGATAACGATGTCACCCGCACTGATCATGCCAAGGTCACCATGTGCTGCTTCACCTGGGTGAACAAAAAACGCAGAGGTACCTGTGCTGGCAAGCGTTGCGGCAATCTTGTTGCCAATATGGCCTGATTTGCCCATGCCCATCACGACAACTTTGCCGTTGTTGGAAAGAATCAATTCGCACGCTTGCTCAAACTGATCATCAAAGTATTGGTCTAGCTGTTGTAAAGCTGAGACCTCAATATCAAGAACTTGTTTAGCTGCAGCGCGAAAATCAAATTGAGTGGACATATCAGTGCTCCAATTTGTCTTTACTTATTATGTTATTAAGCGGCCATGTTTGCGAATAGGTACACTTGGTAACCTAAGAAACACACAAACAGGATGCCACCCTCAAGGCGGTTGATACTGCGTGACTTACCAAGACACATTGCCACAAGAAGGAGAGAAACCCCTAGCATCACCCAGAAATCACGACCCATGGCGTATTCGCTCAGCATCGATGGATTGATGATGCCAGGTAGACCCATAACCGCAAGAATGTTGAATACGTTTGAGCCGATGATGTTACCTACGGCCATGTCGTCTTCGCCTTTTAGAACGCCAGCAAGAGATGCAGCGAGTTCTGGAAGGCTAGTGCCGATAGCGATAATAGTGAGGCCAATCACTAGGTCACTCATGCCAAAGTGTTTCGCAATAATGACGGCGTTATCTACCAGCATACTTGCTGCCAAAGGAAGCAGTATCAAGCCAATCACAACCCACATGATTGCTTTCGGGTTAGTTACGCCTTCTGGGACTTCAGATTCTTGCTCATCCACAAACGCATCACCAGCTTTCTGCTCTTTGCGGCTAATTTGCAGCATGGCAAATAGGAAACCACCGAATAAAACAAACAGCAAGATACCTTCATAGAAGCCTAAGTGGCTATCCCACAGTAAAATGCCAGCAAGTACAGTAACTGCTATCATCAAAGGCAGTTCGCGGCGAATCACGGCAGAGCTGATAGAAAGTGGTTTGATGATCGCAGTAATACCTAGGATCAAAGCAATGTTAGCAATGTTCGAACCGAGCACGTTGCCAACCGCGGTATCGGTTTTGCCATCCCATGCAGCGGTTGCCGAAACCATCATCTCTGGTGCAGATGAGCCCATCGCAAGAATGGTCATACCGATCACTAGAGGTGAAATACCGACGTTGCGGGCCAGAGCAGCAGAGCCAAAAACAAGTTTATCTGCACTCCAAACAAGTAAGACAAGACCGACGATAAGCAATGCTACGGCTTCGAGCATGATGATTCCTAAGTAATAAAATAAGTGAAATGAGTAACCGCTAATTTTGACCTTTTGCGGCCAAAAATGGAAGATAAACAACAAATAAATTAAAGGTTAGTAACGAAATTGTGTTTAATTGTTGCTCATTCAATCGTCGTTCTTAATGCGGTTAATCTGGAGTGAGATGTAAACACCTTCCTTTCATTTCGTCATATTTTATGAAGATTTGCTTGAATTTCGTCGGCTCTATTTAATTGAACAGTGCTTTTAATTAACGTTCAATGTGCTTATGATTGCAGCCTTATAAGTGTACCGAAGTCACTTTAGGATATTCTCGACGTAATATCTTGAAAACAATCGGGGTTGAGTTGGATTACAACTCTGTGAGAACCGCTCACAAATAGTAGAAGAGATAGTATGTCGAACAACGATTTAGTTACCGTTAACAATCTCACCTTTTCACGCGGCGAGCGCAAGATCTTTGATGGTATTGATTTGCACGTACCAAAAGGGAAGGTGACGGCCATTATGGGGCCGTCGGGTATCGGTAAAACGACACTGCTGCGCCTAATTGGCGGTCAGATATACCCTGAACAGGGTGAGATTTGGTTTGATGGTGACAACATTCCTGCGTTGTCACGCAAAAAACTGTATCACGCACGTAAAAAAATGAGCATGTTGTTCCAGTCAGGGGCGCTATTTACCGACCTGAATGTGTTCGACAATGTGGCATTTCCTTTACGTGAACACACCGAGCTTTCCGAAGAACTCATCCGCACCATGGTGCTGCTAAAGCTTGAAGCGGTAGGCCTTCGTGGTGCGGCAGAGTTGATGCCAAGTGAACTGTCAGGTGGTATGGCGCGTCGTGCTGCACTGGCTCGAGCGATTGCGCTTGATCCAGACCTCATCATGTACGACGAGCCGTTTGTGGGGCAGGACCCAATTACCATGGGTGTGTTGGTTGAGTTGATCAGTAACCTTAACCGAGCATTGGGCGTGACTTCTATCGTCGTTTCTCATGATGTGCCTGAAGTGATGAGTATTGCGGATTGGGTTTACTTGATGGCTGATGGCAAAGTGATTGCCTTTGGTTCCCCTCAAGAGCTGAGAGACAACCAAGACCCTCGCGTTCAGCAATTCTTACAAGGCGAAGCGGATGGACCAGTACCGTTCCGTTTCCCAGCTCAAAGTATCGAAAAGGATTTATTTGATGGTCGATAGCTTTATTCAATTTGTCGCTTCACTAGGCAGACGCACATTGGCTATTTGTGAGGCGTTCGGTCGCGCAACATTGATGCTCGTTGGTGCGTTAGTGACTCGACCACAGCCAATCAAAAACCTTCCTTTACTGATTAAGCAGCTGTATTCCGTAGGCGTTCAATCGCTAGCGATCATTGTCGTTTCTGGTTTGTTCATCGGTATGGTGCTTAGCTTGCAAGGTTATGTCGTGCTGGTGGATTACGGGGCAGAAGGCAGCCTTGGTCAAATGGTCGCTCTTTCGCTACTACGTGAGTTGGGGCCAGTAGTAACTGCGTTATTGTTTGCTGGTCGTGCTGGTTCTGCGCTGACAGCAGAAATCGGATTGATGAAAGCTACAGAGCAGCTTTCAAGCTTAGAAATGATGGCTGTGGATCCGCTAAAACGCGTTATTGCACCACGTTTTTGGGCGGGTGCTATTTCAATGCCGCTACTTGCGATGATCTTCATGGCTGTGGGTATTTGGGGCGCACAGCTTGTTGGCGTGGATTGGAAAGGCGTAGACCACGGCAGCTTCTGGGCTGCAATGCAATCTTCGGTTGAATTAGGCCAAGACATCGGTAACAGCATGATCAAATGTATCGTGTTTGCGATTACCGTTACTTGGATCGCTCTATTTAATGGCTATGACGCTATTCCTACTTCGGAAGGGATCAGCCGAGCAACGACGCGCACTGTTGTGCATTCTTCTTTAGCAGTACTGGGACTAGACTTTGTACTGACCGCATTGATGTTTGGGAATTAATCATGCAACAAACACGTAAAACAGAATTATGGGTTGGCAGCTTTGTATTAGCAGGAATTTGCGCGATTCTTGTGATGATTTTTCAGGTTGCTGACGTAAAAAGCATTGGCTCTGGCAATACTTACACCTTGAAAGCCGAGTTCGACAATATTGGTAGTTTGAAAGTTCGCTCTCCAGTGAAAGTTGGCGGCGTTGTTATCGGTCGTGTAAGTAGCATTACACTTAACCCTGATAGCCTATTACCAGTAGTTAGCTTGTCGATTAACAGCCAATACAACCAGTTCCCAGAAACCTCTAGTGTGCAAATTTTGACATCGGGATTGATTGGTGAACAGTACATTGGTTTGGTACCGGGCTTTGTTTTTGACGATGAAGAAATGCTTGTTGATGGTGACACCATCGAAGACACCAAATCTGCATTAGTACTGGAAGACCTTATCGGCCAAGTCCTATACAGCATTGGTGGGTCAGGCGATTCTGGTGATACAAGTAAGGAATAACCCATGCTTTCGAGACTATTACTTTCATTCGTAGCAGCGTTTACTGCTTTTGGTGCAGTGGCTGCAGAAGTGGATAAAACTCAGCCTTATCAAATGATGAGACAAGTTGCGGAAGTGACATTTGATCGTTTGAAAGCTGAACAGCCACAAATTAAGCAAGATCCAAATTTGCTTAAGACCATCGTTGAAGAAGAACTGATGCCTTACGTTAACGATCGCTATGCGGCATTGAAACTGCTTGGTCCAAACTTAAAAGGTGCGAAGCGTGAAGATGTGGGTGAGTTCATCACAGCATTCCGTGCTTATCTGGTGACCTCATATGCGCAAGTGTTAACGCAATACTCGGATCAACAAATTGAATTTGGCCCTGAGCCAAAGCTGGATCCTTCTAAACGCATTACGAGCATCAAAGTTGATATCATCGACGCACCGCGTCCAAACATCAAACTTGAGTTTAAGCTGCGTAAAGATAAGAAAACAGGTGAATGGTTAGCATTCGACATGGTTGCAGAAGGCATCAGCCTACTATCAAGCAAGCAATCAGAGTGGAATACTCAGATTCGCCAAGAAGGCATTCTAGCGGTCGCGAAAGATTTAGAGAAACTGGCAGCACAGCCAATTCGTTTCGAGGCGGCAAAGTAATGGCGCAGTCTCATTCTCAGTGGCAATTACAAGCAGACATTCTTAAGCTTACAGGGGCGCTGGATCGTGATTCAGTGCCAGCATTGTGGGCGGTGGCACAGCAATGGCAACCTTCTCAAACCGAGCTAGAATGCTCGTTAGAAGAGATTGAACGCATTGACTCTGCGGGAATGGTGATGTTAATCCACTTATTAGAGCATGCAAAAAAACAAAACTGTCATATAATGCTCAGTTTCGTGCCGGCGCAATTGCGCACTTTGTTTCAATTGAGCAATGTTGAATCTTTAGTGGCCAAACATATACAGAATTATCAGGGGTAAATTGTGGATAGCGCAAAAGTACAACAGTTACTAGAAGAAGCACTAAACCTTCAAGAAGTGCATGTAAAAGGTGAAGGTAGCCACTATGAGGTGGTTGCTGTTGATGCTTGTTTCGATGGAATGAGCCGCGTTAAGAAGCAGCAGTTAATTTACGGTCCTCTGATGGATTATATCCAGCGTAACGACATTCACGCGTTATCGATCAAAGCGTTCACTCCAGAAGAGTGGGCTCGTGATAAGAAGCTAATGTCGCTTTAAGGTTTATTGATGGAAAAGTTTCGAGTTATTGGGTCAGATAAACCACTGGTTGGTGAAGTGACCATTTCAGGTGCAAAAAACGCAGCACTACCGATTTTATTTGCGTCTATCTTGGCGGAAGAGCCTGTAGAAGTGGCGAATGTGCCACACCTTCGTGATATCGACACCACCATGGAACTGCTTAAGCGTCTTGGCGCAAAGGTAAGCCGTAATGGTTCCGTTCATGTCGATCCAAGCAGTATCAACGAATACTGTGCTCCTTACGATTTAGTAAAAACCATGCGTGCATCTATTTGGGCGCTTGGTCCTCTTGTAGCTCGATTTGGCCAAGGTCAGGTTTCTCTACCTGGCGGTTGTGCTATCGGTGCTCGTCCTGTTGATCTACACATTACTGGTCTAGAACAGCTTGGCGCAACCATCACACTAGAAGATGGTTACGTGAAAGCAGAAGTTGATGGTCGCCTAAAAGGCGCGCACATTGTGATGGACAAAGTGAGTGTTGGTGCAACGATCACTATCATGTGTGCAGCAGCGCTTGCTGAAGGCACGACAACGCTAGACAACGCAGCGCGCGAGCCTGAAATCGTTGATACGGCGGACTTCCTAAACACACTTGGCGCAAAAATCTCTGGTGCAGGTACTGATACCATCACCATCGAGGGGGTTGAGCGTCTAGGTGGCGGTAAGCACAACGTTGTGGCTGACCGTATTGAGACAGGTACCTTCCTAGTTGCAGCAGCGGTTTCTGGTGGCAAAGTAGTATGTCGCAACACCAATGCACACCTTCTAGAAGCGGTATTGGCGAAGCTAGAAGAGGCAGGCGCATTAGTAGAAACTGGTGAAGACTGGATTTCTGTTGATATGACTGACCGTGAGCTGAAAGCGGTAAGCATCCGCACTGCTCCGCACCCTGGCTTCCCTACTGACATGCAGGCGCAATTCACGCTCTTGAACATGATGGCAAAAGGCGGCGGCGTGATCACGGAAACGATCTTCGAAAACCGTTTCATGCACGTACCAGAATTGATGCGCATGGGCGCGAAAGCGGAAATCGAAGGTAACACGGTTATCTGTGGTGACGTAGATTCTCTAAGTGGCGCACAAGTGATGGCAACCGACCTACGAGCTTCGGCAAGTTTGGTGATTGCCGGTTGTATCGCAAAAGGCGAAACCATCGTTGACCGTATCTACCATATCGACCGCGGTTACGACAAAATCGAAAATAAACTGTCTGCACTTGGCGCAAATATTGAGCGCGTGAGTGAGGCAGGTTAAACTGCACCGCAGTTGACCTAGATATGAAGAGAGCCGAAACTCAGGTTTCGGCTTTTTTATATCGCGCTTTCTGTCATAGTCCATGACTATGTTCAAAGAGACAATAATAGCTGTAGCTGGCGCAAAGCCGGTTCCTGGAGAACAACAATGATTGCACTGTTACGTGTATTTGCTGTCGCAATTTTCGCAATTGTGATGTTTATTGGTGGTTGCGGTTACTGCCTACTAAGCCCTCGAAACCCTAAGCACGTTTTCACCTTCGGTCGTCTATTCGGCAAAATGTCGCGTGTGTTTGGTATCAAGCTAGAGCTGCGTATTCCGGAAGATGCGTACTCTCGTGGTCAGCATGTTTACATTGCTAACCACCAGAACAACTGGGACCTTTTCACTGTCTCTTCAGCTGTTACACCCAAGGTCGTAACAGTAGGTAAGAAGAGCCTAGCGTGGATGCCGTTGTTTGGTCAGCTTTACTGGCTAACAGGTAACATTTTGATCGACCGTGCAAACCGCTCTAAAGCAAAAGGCACTATCGACCAAGTCGTAGACAGCATTAAAAATAGTGATGTTTCAGTGTGGATGTTCCCTGAAGGTACACGTTCACGTGGCCGTGGTTTACTGCCATTTAAAACGGGCGCTTTCCATGCCGCTATCGGTGCAGAAGTGCCAATCATTCCAATCGTGTGTAGCTCTACTGACCACATCAAACTGAACCGCTGGAACAATGGTCACGTGATCATTGAGATGCTGCCTCCTGTGAGCACAGAAGGTTACGGCAAAGAAGGCGTACGTGAGCTAGCGAATGTTTGTCGTGAAGAGATGAAAGCAAAACTAGAAGCCTTAGATGAAGAAGTAAAGCAGCGCAACGCAGCTTAAGTTTTACAGCGACATCACCGCCAAAAGACAATAAAAAAACGGGTAGCCTGAGCTACCCGTTTTTTTATGTTTGTCAGCCTGCGCAATTATTTGCGAACTGCGATTGCTTCAATCTCGATGCCAACATCTTTAGGCAGACGAGCGACTTCTACACAAGAACGTGCAGGGTAGTTTGCTACTTCGTGCTCATCGAAGAACTTACCGTAAACTTCGTTTACTGTGCCGAAGTCGTTTAGGTCTTTCACGAATACTGTCATTTTAACGATGTCAGTCACTTTAAGGCCTGATGCTTCAACAACAGCTTTTACGTTCTCTAGAGATTGACGAGCTTGCTCTGCGATGTCTGCAGACACTTCACCTGTCGCTGGGTTTACTGGGATTTGGCCAGAAGTTAGAACCATGTTGCCTAGATCTACGCCTTGAACGTAAGGACCGATTGCTGCTGGTGCAGACTCAGTGTGAAGTACTTTCGTCATTTGAATTGTTCCATCTGTTTAGGGGAATAAAGAGTTTACTCAAGCATCTTGAGTGTTCTTAAGAAGAATCAGTTTGCCTTTAAACATGAAGCACGTAAAGAGCAAAATACCCCGCATTAGCGGGGTATCAGTTAATTTATCGTTAGCAAGATTCGAAGCGGGAAATTAACGCTCAGTCACGATCTCACGCGCGAAGACTTTCTCACAGTATTTACACTTCAGACGGATTTCTTCCTTCTTCTCGAACACTTGGAAGCTGCTCGCAACCGGCTCGTTGTGTGTAATACAGTTGCTGTTCGGACATTCAAACACGTTGTTAACTTTCTCTGGTAACTCCAGCGCCAACTTCTTCACTACTTCGTAGTTTTCGATTTGGTTTACTGTCGCATGTGGTGCGTAAAGTGCTAGCTTGCTTGCCTGCTCTTCGTTGATGAACACGTTCTCAATCTTCAGCAAGTCTTTATGACCGAGTGCAGACGAAGGCAGGTTCAGACCGATGGTTACGCGTTGAGAAGAGTTGTGCATATCGAACAGCTTCAGCACCTTGATACCAATTTGTGCTGGAATGTGGTCGATTACCGTGCCGTTTTTGATTGCTTCTACCTGCAATTGAGTTTCTTTAGCCATGTCTTTTTCTCCCTCGATTACAGTGTTTCGTTAAGAACCAGTGCCAACAATGCTTGGCGCGCGTAAACGCCGTTTTCTGCTTGTTGGAAGTAGTAAGCGTGTGGTGTGACGTCGACGTCTGTGGTGATTTCATCCACGCGTGGCAGTGGGTGAAGTACTTTCAAGTTCTCACGCGCGCCTCCTAGTAGTGCCGCTGTTAGGATGTAAGCTGACTTGATGTGTGCGTATTCAGATTCATCAAAGCGCTCTTTCTGTACGCGAGTCATGTACAGAATGTCTAGCTCAGGAATCACGCTTTCCATGTCTGTGTGTAGGCTGTATTGAATGCCAGCTTCGTCGAGCTCTTCGCAGATGTAATCTGGCATCGCAAGTGCTTCTGGTGCAACGAAGAAGAAACGGATGTTATTGAACTTCGCCAATGCTTGCGTCAATGAGTGTACGGTGCGACCGTATTTTAGGTCACCAACAAACGCAACGTTTAGGTTGTCTAGACGACCTTGCGTTTCCGCGATGGTGTATAGGTCGAGTAGCGTTTGCGTTGGGTGTTGGTTTGCGCCATCACCTGCGTTGATAACGGGTACGCCGTTAGAGAACTCAGAGGCTAAGCGCGCTGCGCCTTCTTGAGGGTGGCGCATCACGAATGCATCGACGTAAGAAGAGATAACTTGAACTGAGTCAGACAGCGTCTCGCCTTTTTTCGCCAGAGAGGTGTTACCACCGTTATCAAAACCAATAACATCACCACCGATACGTTGAATTGCTGTCTCGAACGACAGACGAGTACGCGTGGATGGCTCAAAGAAACAGCTCGCTACAACCTTGTTTTTAATCAGTTCTGGACGAGGTTCTTTTTTTAGCTGACCTGCAGTTTCTACAATCAGTTCCAGTTCTTCACGTGAAAGCTCTGGAATAGAGATGATGTGCTTCTGGTAAAGCGAGTTCGCCATGATCTTCTTCCCTATAACAGTGGTGACTATCCCCAAAATTCACCGCGATGGAATTTTAGGCATAAAAAAACCTCCCCAATTGGGGAGGTTTTAAAATTCAATAGAATTAACGAAAATAACAGCACGTAAGCGTAGTCGCTTAGCTAGAGCAAATCGCGTTTTTACGTCAGCAATCGGCGTGGTCATTTCGTAATCCTCAGACAAATTGCCGAGCATTATACGCTTAACTTTCGTGAGCGCAAGCGATTACATCATGGTTTTTGTTACCATTTTTAATGCTTTGGTTTAGCTGCCTAATGTCGCAACCATCACGGATTTGATGGTATGCATGCGGTTCTCGGCTTCGTCGAATACGATAGAGTATTCAGACTCAAACACCTCTTCGGTGACTTCAAGCCCTTTCATTCCGTATTTCTCTGCTACCTCTTTACCTACAGTCGTTTCATCGTTGTGGAAGGCTGGCAGGCAGTGCATGAACTTCACATGAGGGTTACCCGTTTGCTTAATCACATCCATATTGATTTGGTAAGGTGTCATCAGCGCAACACGCTCATCCCAAGCTTCAGCCGACTCACCCATCGACACCCAAACGTCGGTGTATAAGAAGTCACAGCCTTTGACGCCTTCTTCAACGTTTTCAGTGAGCGTGATTTTCGCGCCGGTTTGTTGGGCAATTTCTTGGCAAGTTGTCACTAATGCTTCTTCTGGCCAGAACGCTTTTGGCGCTACAAGGCGGATGTCCATGCCCATTTTTGCTGCGCCAACCATGAGTGAATTACCCATGTTATTGCGAGCATCACCAAGGTAAGCAAACGTCATCTCATGCAGTTGTTTCCCACGTCCGTGCTCTTGCATGGTCAGGAAATCTGCAAGGATTTGGGTAGGGTGGAACTCATCCGTTAAACCATTCCAGACTGGTACGCCAGCATAAGTACCAAGCTCTTCAACAATGGATTGACCAAAGCCACGGTATTCGATGCCATCGTACATGCGACCAAGAACGCGAGCGGTGTCTTTCATCGACTCTTTATGACCGATCTGCGAGCCAGAAGGACCGATGTAAGAGACTTGAGCGCCTTGGTCAAAGGCCGCGACTTCAAACGCACATCGGGTACGAGTAGAAGATTTCTCAAAGATTAGTGCGATGTTTTTACCTTGAAGTTTCTTCTGCTCTGTTCCTGCATATTTAGCTTTTTTCAGCTCTGCAGACAGTTCGAGCAAAAACTGGATCTCTTTAGTTGAGAAGTCCAATAGCTTCAAAAAGTTGCGATTACGTAGATTGAAAGCCATAGCTCGTCCCTTAGGTCGTTTGGTTGATAAAGAATAAAAGCATTAAAACATATAAATGCTTTTATTGTGAATAATTATTTTAAATAAAAACAAAAAAAGGTTGATGCATTCACATCAACCTTAGTCTCAATTGGTTTTATTTGGTGGGAGAGGTTTCTCAAATATCGTCACGTTCGATTGGGCAGCTCATACAACGTGCACCACCACGACCGCGACCAAGCTCGTTACCCGGAATGGTCAGGACTTCAATGCCAGCTTTGTCGTACTTCTCGTTAGTGTAGACGTTACGTTCGTAACCAATCACAACACCGGGTTTCACTGTCAGTACGTTGTTGGCATCGTTCCATTGCTCTCGCTCCGCTTCGTAGCTGTCACCACCTGTTGTGATGATCTTCAATTGGTCTAAGCCAAGTGCCGATTCAATGGCGTGCAGATAGTTGTGTGACGCTTCGACATGCATTTCACCGTTGCCTTTAGGTGTTAGGCGCCAAGTGTCTAAGTCTTTACGCATGATCTCTGGGTATACCGAGAAAGTATCCACATCCATATGCGTCATGACCGTATCAAGGTGCATACACGAGCGGTGTTTTGGTAGGTCGATAGCAATCACTTCTTTCGCCTGACCAGATTTAAACAGGCTTGCCGCTAAGTTTTCTACACCTTGTGGGGTTGTACGCTCAGACATACCAATCAGAACCGCACCTTTACCGATAACCAGTACATCACCACCTTCAACGTTGGCATTGTCGTAGTGCTGGTCTTCATCACCAAAGTAGTTAATGAAGTCTTGACCAGCGAAGGTTGGGTGCCAGCGATAAATCGCACGCAGATGGTTGGTCTCGCGTTGACGCGCAGGCATCATCATTGGGTTAAGAGAAACGCCGCCGTATACCCAGCATGACGTGTCACGGGTAAAGAGGTGGTTAGGCAGAGGTTCGATCACGAAGTCCAGTGGGCGCTTCATCTTCGGCAACATTGATGAAGATTTGATTGGCAGTTCCGAGTAAGCCAAGCCGCCAAGGAGAATGCTTGCTAGATGCTCATCGTCCATCTCTGCGAAGTACTGGCGTAAGTCACGAGCGAAAGTCGGACCGTAACGGAAGTCAGAGATCTGAGTATTCAACAACCATTGTTTTGCTTCTGGAACCGCAAGGGTTTCAACCAGTAGATCATGAAGTAGTAGTACTTCGACATCTTGTTCACGCAGTGTTCGCGCAAAAGCGTCGTGTTCTTCACCTGCCGCTTCTACCGCTAATACGTCATCAAACAGTAGCTCATGGCAGTTCGATGGCGTTAGGTGGGTGAGGGCGCGCTCTGGGCGGTTTAATAGAACTCGTCTTAGTTGACCAACTTCTGATCCAACGTACAGCTTACTCATTTTGCATCCTTACAAATATTCCAGCCGTTAGTTATGACAAGCTTGGTGCAAAGATGCAAGTCTTAGAACTTTGCTTATATATTGCAAAAATATAATTTTTTGGCGTTATATTTTGTAAATGCTTCCTTGGTGTATTTTAATTCTATATTTTGTTGTTTGTTCATGAGTTTTAAAAAGTGCGTTTTTATTCTTTTTCGTTTGAGAAAGAAGTCATACATCAAAAGTGCATAAAACGTGCATAACCATTCTGAAATATGCAGTTTTTGGCTTTCTTTTATTCGTTAGGTCAGAATTACCGAGCCGTTGCTGTATTCACTCCAAGATCATAAACACGCAAACAAGCCTAAAATTACTCGTCTTAGGTTCAATTAGGATCTTCTGAATATTAAAGATTAGCCGTTTTTGTTAATTTTTTGTTTCTGTGAGCGAGGTTTAGATTTACGAGTAAAAATTATCATCAAGAATCACCGCAGTTTGGTGTTTGTTTGTGGCTTTTCATCGCAATCCGTGCCATATTTCACCGCATTAACGTACTCAGTTTAGAGTATAGTGTTTCCATCAAGTAACTAATCTGGAGCCAAAACATGTCTCACGAAGATGAATATCTATCAGTAGAAGAATTAATTGAGATTCAAAAGGAAGAGACTCGCGATATCATTGCAGCATTGCTAGAAGACGGCAGCGATCCAGATTCACTATACGAAATCGAGCACCACCTATTTGCTGAAGACTTCGACACGCTAGAAAAAGCGGTTGTAGAAGCGTTCAAGATGGGCTTTGAAGTTCTTGAAGCTGAAGAAACAGAAGATGAAGACGGCAACAAGCTACTTTGCTGTGATGCAACAATGGAATCTGCACTAAACGCAGAAGCGATTGATGCTCAGGTTGAGAAACTGGTTCATCTTGCAGAAAAATACGACATCATTTACGACGGTTGGGGTACTTACTACGAAGGCGAAGATGCGCTTTACCCTGAAGAAGATGATGAAGACGAAGAGTAATCCTCTTACTCAATCTAAGAAGCCAGCGTTTATCGCTGGCTTTTTTGTGCCTTAAAAATGATAACTGTGGCTAACGATAAATAATTCTCATTGAGTTTCCAGGCATATTGCCTATAACCCTAAGCAACTTGAGTATATAATGCGTGAAAATTGATCTAGCTCAAGGTGTATATGCAACTCTCACTCGCCGGTTTATGGCAAGTCTCTCCACTGACGGACCTTTCTATCCCACAGGATGACATTACTTTCCCTGCTCCTTTGAGTCAGGTATTGCCTACTGAACTGACTGAAGAAGCGATTCGTCAGCAAGAGTGGCACCTGATGCACGACATTGAAGTGGACGAATCCATGATGGCATTCCCAGCGGTAGAAATGGTGTTGGGTGGTGTGGATTACCATGCTGAAGTGCGTTTGAACGGAGTAGCATTGTTCGACTGTGACGGTTCACAAAGCGTGTACAAAAAAGACATTCGCCCGTTCATGCAGATGGGGCGTAACCGTTTTGAGATCCTGTTCCTTGAGGAAGAAGAAGATCTTCTGTTGGATGAGGATAAACCAGAGTTGTGCTCACTTGCGGATCATGAATACCAAAAGAGTGACGAGCGCTTAGGAGTATGGCAAGAGCCGTATCTGCAGTTTATTCGCAATGTGCGTTTAGACCGCGTGGCTACCGAACAGATTTGGCACCACGGTGGTGGTTGTGAGTTTAAAGTAGACTTGTACTATCAAACTTTTGCGCCGGGTCTAGTATCGGCATCGGTTAAGTTTAATGGCATGACTTATCATATTCCTATTGATGTCCGAGTGGATCATGCGAGCGCTTTATTCCAGATCGAAGCGCCAAAGTATGCCGATCTTAATGATCCCGATCCAAAAGATCTCTACGAACTCGCAGTGGAGTTGGATGGGCAACGCCAAGCGTTTACTGTGGCACTTAGCCAAGAGCTCTGTGTTACCCACCTTGTACTTTAAGTTTGGGGATAAAGCGCTATAGCGTCTTAAGCATCACGACTTCACATGCATCATGCCCTGTTTGTCCTAGCGGGGCATCGAGATGCTCAAAGCCTAGTTTTTCATACAAGCCTACCGCTTCTCTTAGACATTCTGTCGTTTCTAAATAACACTGCTGATACCCAAACTGTTTCGCCAGTTGTAAGCTCAATGCGACGATGCGTTTGGCTAAACCGTGCCCTCGTGTTTGAGGTAAGAAGTACATCTTTTGCAGCTCACACACATTTGGCTCACCAGCTAATGGTGCAAAGCCGCCGCCACCCACAATCTCGCCTTGGTATTCGACCACCCAATAAGCCGCACCTTGTTGGTCGTAAACCGAGTACATGTCATCAAGCGTTGGATCGGCCACACCATAACCTTTGTCTGCGGTTAAACCGTATTCTGCAGAGACTTTACGAATCACGTCTGCGACTTGCGAGTTATCTGCTTTGGTAAGAGGTCGAAGAACGTACTCCTCAGCCTGACACACTTTTGTTAGCCCTTTTAGGTAAGTCTCTAGACCAAGTTTGAGTTGATCTTGCTCGCTGTCATCGAGTTGGGTAAGCAGTTGTTCAAAGAAGTTGTTTTGCTGTTGGTCTAGCTGTGATAACGCTTGTTGGCCTTGCTCTGTAAGCGCTACGAGTTGGCTACGTTTGTCTTTTGGGTTTTCGATGCTCTCAACCAGACCTAATTTAATCAAACCGGTAACGGTGCGGCTTGCATTGGATTTGTCGACATTGAGTTGCTGTGCCAGTTGATTGATGGTCAACGGCTGCAATTGGATTTCACCTAATGCGTGCGCTTGTACTGGAGTGAGAGCGACATCGCCGCATTGTTTATCGAGCATACCAAGCAATCGGACGGCTTGACGGGAATAGTGTCGGAGTTGACGAGCATTCATTATCACTTACCTCTAAAAACAAAGTTGCGCATCGCAATTAAATTAATTGCGGTGCGCAACTTTGTCAATGGTAAATGTTATTTTGCTCGTAAGGAGGCGTATTGAGCCTCCATGCTTAAGCGTGTTGGTGTAAGCAGAACTGTGGTGCTTGGCTATCTGATTTACGCATCCATACTTTCTCATGGAAGTAGTAAGCCACTGTGTTCAAGCTTGGCTCTAGCATCGCCATGATACCGCCGACAAACGCATCACCTGTTAGTAAGTAAACCACGCTAAAGGCAACACTGAAGTGGATAGTGGCAAAGCTTGCGGTTTTTAATTTGGTCATCCACTGACGAGCTTTAAGCGCTGGGACTTTTGCCCATGCCTTTTCATGAAAGTAGAAAGCGACGGTGTTCACTGAAGGCTCAATCATGGCAATTAAACTACCAATTAGAATGTCGCCAGTAAGCACGTAAGCGACACTAAACGCGATAGTAAAATGGAGTGCTGCAAAGGTTAGTGTCTTTTTCATGATAATTACTCAATCGTTGTGTTGTTTCGATAGGTCTATTATTGAGAATTATTATCATTAAATCTAATAGGCAGTTAAGATTAGTTTGATAGGTAAAAGCTATTAAATAGGAGGGAGAGTAGGAGAGAAGAGTGAATATCTTTGAAAGCTTTCCGAGCAATAAAATGCAAAAAGGGTTGATGCTTTCACATCAACCCTTTGATTCTTTTACTCTAGCTTTTAGCGATTAAAGTGCAGCGATCGTTGTCTTCTGCTCTTCTAGCTTAGCTAGTGTCTCTTTGTAGCCTTCAAGCTTCTCACGCTCTTTAGCAACAACCGCTTCAGGTGCTTTCGCTACGAAGCCTTCGTTACCTAGTTTGCCTTCGATACGCTTGATTTCGCCGTGAGTTTTCTTGATTTCGCCATCTAGACGAGCAAGCTCTGCGTCTTTGTCGATCAGACCCGCCATTGGGATCATCAGCTCAGACTTAGCAACCAATGCTGTTGCACACGCTGGCGTTTCTTCGTCAGCAGCAAGTACGCGTACAGATTCTAGTTTCGCTAGAGACATCAGTACTTGTTTGTTTGCTTCTAGACGCGCTGCGTCTTCTGCGTTTGCAGCTTTCAGCATAACGTCAAGCGGCTTACCTGGGTTGATGTCGTATTCAGCGCGTAGGTTACGGATGCTGGTAATGAACGCTTTTACCCATTCAATATCGTCTAGCGCTTCTTGGTTGAAGTTTGCTTCGTCGAATTGAGGCAGTGCTTGAAGCATGATTGTCTCACCTTCTACACCTTCAACTAGTGGCTTGATGCTTTGCCAGATAGTTTCAGTGATGTAAGGAATCACTGGGTGAGCCAGACGTAGCGTCTTCTCAAGAACCGTGATTAGTGTACGGCGAGTACCACGCTGTTGCGCTTCAGTACCTTTCCATAGAACTGGTTTAGTTAGCTCTAGGTACCAGTCACAGAATTGGTTCCAGATGAATTCGTAAAGCGTGTTAGACGCCATATCTAGACGGAAGTTGTCGATATGGTTGTTGAACGCTTTCGCTGCAAGTTCAAACTGAGACTCGATCCACTTGTCCGCTAGTGAGTATTCAATCTCACCACCGTTGAAGCCACAATCTTGCTCTTCTGTGTTCATCATTACGTAACGGCTTGCGTTCCATAGTTTGTTACAGAAGTTACGGTAACCCTCAAGACGCTTCATATCCCAGTTGATATCGCGACCTGTTGATGCCATTGCTGCAAGAGTGAAACGCAGTGCGTCTGTACCGTATGCTTCGATACCGTTTTCAAACGTCTTACGAGTGTTCTTCTCGATTTTCTTCGCTAGCTGAGGCTGCATCATGTTGCCACAACGCTTCTCTACTAGAGACTCTAGGTCGATACCATCGATCATGTCGATTGGGTCAAGTACGTTACCTTTCGACTTAGACATCTTGTCGCCGTTTTCGTCACGGATTAGACCAGTAACGTAAACTGTCTTAAATGGTACTTGTGGTTTGCCATTTTCGTCTTTCACGAAGTGCATGGTCATCATGATCATGCGCGCAACCCAGAAGAAGATGATGTCGAAACCAGTTACTAGTACGTCTGAAGGGTGGAATACTTTCAGATCGTCAGTTTGCTCTGGCCAACCTTGAGTACCGAATGTCCATAGTGCAGAAGAGAACCATGTATCCAGTACGTCTTCGTCTTGGTGAAGTTCAATGACTGACTCTAGGTTGTTGTTCTTACGAACTTCTTCTTCGTCACGACCTACGTAAACATTACCTTGGTTGTCGTACCAAGCTGGGATGCGGTGACCCCACCATAGTTGACGAGAGATACACCAGTCTTGAACGTCACGCATCCAAGAGAAGTACATGTTTTCGTATTGCTTAGGAACGAATTGGATGTCGCCGTTTTCAACTGCTTCAACCGCTGTTTTCGCTAGAGGCGCAGTACGTACGTACCATTGGTCAGTTAGCATTGGTTCGATAACCACGCCACCACGGTCGCCGTAAGGAACTTGTAGATCGTGATCTTTCACTTCTTCAAGTAGACCTAGCTCGTCGAATTCTGCAACGATAGCTTTACGAGCGGCAAAACGCTCCATACCGTGGTACTTAGCTGGCAGCTCAGTGCTGTAAGCGTCGCTTGCTTCGCCGTTGGTGTTGAATACTTCAGAAGCGTCACGGATGTTCGCGTCGAAAGTCAGAATGTTGATCATTGGTAGCTGGTGGCGCTTACCAACTTCGTAGTCGTTGAAGTCGTGCGCAGGTGTGATTTTCACACAGCCAGTACCTTTTTCCATATCTGCGTGCTCATCGCCCACGATTGGGATGCGACGATCAACGATAGGAAGGATGATTTCTTTACCGATAAGATCTTTGTAACGTGGATCTTCTGGGTTAACTGCAACACCAGTATCGCCTAGCATGGTCTCTGGACGAGTCGTTGCAACAACGATGTAGTCTTTGCCATCCGCTGTTTTAACGCCATCTGCTAGTGGGTAGCGGAAGTGCCACATGTTGCCTTTAGTGTCTTTGTTCTCTACTTCTAGATCTGAAATCGCTGTGTGTAGCTTTGGATCCCAGTTAACTAGACGCTTACCGCGGTAGATTAGGTCGTCTTCGTATAGACGTACGAACACTTCTTGAACGGCGTTAGATAGACCATCGTCCATCGTAAAGCGCTCACGATCCCAGTCTACAGATGCGCCAAGACGACGAAGCTGTTTAGTGATAGTGCCGCCAGATTCGCCTTTCCATTCCCAGATTTTGTCGATGAAAGCTTCACGACCGTAATCGTGTTTTGTTTTGCCTTCTTCTGCTGCGATCTTACGCTCAACAACCATCTGAGTTGCGATACCTGCGTGGTCCGTACCTACTTGCCAAAGAGTGTTTTTACCCTTCATACGTTCACAACGGATAAGCGTATCCATGATCGTATCTTGGAACGCGTGGCCCATGTGTAGGCTACCAGTGACGTTCGGTGGCGGGATCATGATGCTGTATGATTCTTTAGTAGTGTCACCGTGTGGCTTAAAGTAGCCTTTCTCTTCCCAAGTCTGATACAGAGCTTGTTCGATTGAAGTTGGGTTGTATGTCTTTTCCATAGCGCTCTTTTAATGGATACGTTGATGGTTGAATCTAAGTCAATCTTTATAAGTGAACTCTCTGAGTGGAGAGCTTAACTATAAGGATTGACCGTTAAGGATATTGAATTTCGATCGTTTGCAGTTGATAACCTGCCTGACGGTAAATTTTATACCTTTCTCTTGCGAGCTGTTTAGCTTTTTCTTCGCAAGGCACGAAGTCTACCACTTGAGCAAACTTGTTCGCAAAGGTTGTCTCATTTTCCGCCAAATTAATTACCAGCTGACGGTTCCAGTTAGGTTTTACACCTTCATGGCCGATTTCAATATTGGTGGCGTATTTCGGTCCTTCACCTACAAGATTATGTGCCATGAACTTGTCTGCATCAATTTGCCAAAAGGCTTCAGCGAGCTGCTCGGCATGTGGTTTGTCTTGGCAGTTCAGATATACTTTTGCCCCTTGGCGAGCAAAGTGCTGAGCCAAAAAAACAATGTATTCTTCAAAGCCAGCCACCGTTGCTTGCGGGCTCTCTTCGTTAATGATGTAGAAGGTTGCAGTTTGCATCATTCTCTCACTTGCCGTTGGTCTCTTCCTGAAACCATATTAAATCCGATTTTCATTTTAGAAAATCGAGGTAATAAAAAAGGGCCTTGCGGCCCTTTTAGATGTCGTTCAGAAATTACTCTTCTGTCTCTTGGCCGCTGCGGTTCAAAAGGAATTGGACAAGCATTGAGACAGGACGGCCCGTTGAGCCTTTCGCTGCGCCTGATTTCCACGCAGTACCTGCGATATCGACGTGTGCCCAGTTGTACTTTTTAGCAAACTTAGACAGGAAGCAACCCGCAGTGATAGTACCAGCAGGACGACCACCGATGTTTGCCATATCAGCAAATGGGCTCTTCAACTGCTCGTGGTACTCGTCTGCCATTGGTAGACGCCATGCACGGTCACTCGCTTGCTCAGAAGCGTTTACTAGCTCATGAGAAAGTGGGTTGTGGTTAGAGATTACGCCGCTGATGTGGTGGCCTAGTGCGATAACACAAGCACCCGTTAGCGTTGCAACATCTACTACGCAGTCTGGTTCGAAACGCTCTACGTAAGTCAGTGCGTCACAAAGAACAAGACGACCTTCTGCATCCGTGTTTAGAACTTCTACGGTTTGACCAGACATGGTTGTTAGGATGTCACCTGGACGGTAAGCGTTGCTGCCTGGCATGTTTTCACAGCCTGCTAGAACACCAATAACGTTGATTGGTAGGTTTAGCTTCGCTAGCGCTTTCATTGTACCGAATACAGACGCAGCACCACACATGTCGTACTTCATCTCATCCATACCTTCACCAGGTTTTAGAGAGATACCGCCTGAATCGAACGTCAGACCTTTACCGACAAGTACGATAGGTTTTGCTTCTGACTCTGGGTTACCTTTGTATTCGATAATAGACATCATTGATTCGTTCTTCGAACCACGACCTACTGCTAGGTAAGATGTCATGCCCAGTTTTTCCATCTCTTGCTCACCAATGATCTTGGTGGTTACTGTTTCGTAATCGTCAGCAAGGCGACGTGCTTGAGAAGCAAGGTACGCTGGGTTTGCGATGTTTGGTGGCATGTTGCCAAGATCTTTTGATGCTTTCACACCAGATGCGATAGCTAGACCGTGAGTGATTGCTTTCTCACCTAGGTTTAGTTCACGACGCGTTGGTACGTTGAATACTAGCTTACGCAGTGGACGACGAGTTTCTGGCTTAACGCTCTTGAACTGATCGAATGTGTAAAGACCATCTTTAGTCGCTTCTACTGCCTGACGAACTTTCCAGTAAGTATCGCGACCCTTAACGTGAAGTTCAGTTAGGAAACATACTGCTTCCATAGAACCTGTTTCGTTAAGTGTGCTGATCGTCTTTTGAATGATTTCCTTGTACTGGCGCTCGCCTAGCTCACGTTCTTTACCACAACCTACAAGTAGAACGCGCTCTGACAAAACACCTGGTACTTGATGCAGTAGCAGCATCTGACCAGGTTTACCCTCTAGATCACCACGGCGAAGTAGTGAACTGATGTAACCGTCACTGATTTTATCAAGTTGCTCGGCTACTGGAGAAAGGCGACGTGGTTCAAACACACCAACAACGATACATGCGCTACGTTGTTTCTCTGGACTGCCACTTTTAACACTGAACTCCATGCGTACTCCTACATCCTGAAGACAAATTGCTCTAAATGTTAGATAATGATCGCTTACTTGTTGAATTTAAGCTCAGGTCTTACCAACAGAGCTGATTTAAGCGCTAACATCTAGTTTATAATTTTTAAAAAAATAAATGGTTCAACGGGAAACTATAGTGATTCGACCAAAAAAACAAGTTTTGTATAGGTAATTTCAGCGTGATTATTGTTAGATATTTGATCCGCGAAACACTCAAGAGCCAATTTGCGATTTTCTTCGTGCTTTTTTTGGTGTTTTTGAGCCAGAAGTTTATCAGTGTTCTCGCTGATGCTTCGGACGGGGATATTCCTGCTGGATTAATTTTCTCAGTGGTTGGTTTAAACATGCCAGCAATGGGACTATTAATGCTGCCATTGAGTTTGTACATCGGCATATTGATCACATTTGGTCGCCTATATGCGGAAAGTGAAATCGTGGTGATGAACGCGACAGGCATCGGGAACAAGTTCTTGGTGCAGGCTGCGTTGTACTTAGCGATCATTACCTCTGGTGTGGCGGCGTTTAACGCATTATGGCTATCACCTTGGTCGCAAGACCGCGTAGAGCAACTTTACGAACAAGTTGCTGCTGAAAATAGCGTAGACCTACTTAAAAAAGGTCAGTTCCAAGGAACACCTGACGGTTCTTCAGTTGTGTTCATTGATGACATCAAAGACAGCACGCTAAGTAATGTGTTTGTCGCACAGATGCGCCCTCGTGACTCTATCTTACCAAGCGTAATGTTTTCTTCTTCTGGTGAAGTAAAAGAACTGTCGGATGGTCGCCAGATCATCACTATGCACGAAGGTACGCGCTATGAAGGTGTGCCGACTCGCGTTGAATACATGATCACCAAGTTCGATCAATACGAAGGTTTGATTGGTCAACGTGAAGTGAAGCAAAAAGGGCGTGACTGGGAAGCGTATCCAACGGCCGATTTGATTGGTCATCCAGATCCAGAAGCGCAAGCTGAGCTGCAATGGCGTATTTCGCTATTTGTATGTATCCCGCTTTTGACCATGCTGGTGATTCCATTGTCGGCGGTGAACCCACGTCAGGGGCGTTTCGCTAAAATGGGACCGGCTATTTTGATTTACTTAGCGTACTTCCTTGCCATCAGTGCAACGAAGTCCGCGTTAGAGGATGGTGCGATTCCTGCTGCCATTGGTATGTGGCCAATCAATGCGATGTTGTTGATTGTCGCTATCTTGGCAAACATGATGGACAGTGTTCCGGTTCGACGAATGAAAGACAAATTCCGCAAGAAGAGGCTCGCGTAAGCTGTGTTTAAACTCTTAGACCTTTACATCGGTAGAACGATCATCTCTACCACTGCCTTAGTTCTGGCGACCTTCGTTGGCTTGTCGGGCATCATCAAATACGTAGAGCAGTTGCGTAAAGTAGGCCGTGGTGCTTACGACTTAATGCATGCGCTTTACTTTGTATTGCTGAGTATTCCTCGCGATATCGAAATGTTCTTCCCAATGGCCGCGCTGCTGGGGGCCTTGATTGGCTTGGGCATGCTGGCATCAAGCTCTGAACTTGTGGTTATGCAAGCGGCGGGTTTCTCTAAGTTGGATATCGGTTTATCAGTGCTTAAGACCGCGGTGCCATTGATGCTTATCGTCATGACGTTGGGTCAGTGGGGCGCACCTGAAGCGCAAAAGATGGCGCGTGACCTGCGTGCGTTTGCTTTGTCTGGTGGTAGTATCGTATCTGTGCGGGCAGGGGTATGGGCTCGTGATGCCAATGACTTCATCTTTATCGGAAAAGTGGAAGATGACAAACTCTACGGTTTGAACATGTGGCGTTTCGATGAAGATAAGAAACTAGATAAAGTCATCTTTGCTGAAGAAGTGGATTACCAGCAAGACAACAACTGGTTGATGCGTTACGTACAAGTCACGGATATGGAGAATGAGAACGTCATTACCAAGCGTGACGTAGAGCAGATGGAATGGCACACCTCGCTCGCGCCAGATAAGCTTGCGGTTGTGACGGTGAAGCCAGAAGAGCTTTCTCTAAGCGGTTTGTATGACTACGTGACCTATTTGAAAGCTTCAGAGCAAGACGCCTCACGCTATGAGCTGGCATTTTGGCGCAAGCTTTCTCAGCCACTTTCCATCGCGGTAATGATGCTGATGGCGCTGTCCTTTGTATTCGGACCATTGCGTAGCGTGACCATGGGAGCAAGGGTGCTTTCGGGGGTAGTTGCAGGTTTTACCTTCTACATATCCAGTGAGTTCTTTGGGCCGCTAACCTTGGTATACGGCATTCCGCCTGTATTCGGTGCATTAGCCCCTAGCTTGGTGTTCCTAGCAATCGCGGTATCTTTGCTAAGAAGAAAACTGTAGGCTTTCAAAAGCGAAAAACATAAAAAAGGAAGGCACTGTGCCTTCCTTTTTCTATTCTGCTTTTGTTGCTTCGCTATTTTGCTTTCGGTAAGACAACAACTTCGGTTTTTGCCCAAATATCGTGGAAACCACGTTTTTGTGGGTCAATTGGCACCGTTAAGTTTGCCAAGCCGAAGCCAGATGTCGCTAAGCGAATTAGTGCCTGAGTAATCGTAATTGGTGCGCCATCTTTACTGTTACGAATCTGCATTTTCCAAGCTCGCATACCCAAGGTTTGGCCCGCGCGAGTCCAGAAGAACACAAAGAAGTAGATCCACACCACTGCAAGATACAGTGTAAATAGTGGGCTTAATACTGGATGCTTTCCTAGCATGTCTGCTGCATCCACATATTCTCCGTAGCTCAACAAGCCTGCCGCGTTAAGCGCAAAAACAATCGCCATTACTACGCCTGCAGCCATCATCTCAATCGCGAGGATAATCAGTGTGTCGTAAAACAACGCTGCGAGTCGACGGAAAAAGCCTGCTGGTGGAAGAGTTGTAGAAGTAGTCATAGTTCCATCACTTACCTTTAAAATTGTGCGTCAGAATATAGATTCCATCAGCTTGTGAAAAGAGAGCTAACGCACAGAGTCTCTAATTACGGGCAAATCACAAGTGCTTTATCGCTAATCAGCCACTCAACAAAGCAATCGAGTTCAAACTTCCTACCATGCAACCTGTGAAAGCCCCAAACATGGGTTACCTTGCTTAGAAAACAAGATTACGAATGATGTAATAGAGGTGCAAGATGATAGTAATTACAGGCGCAAGCAGTGGCTTAGGAGCACAGCTCGCTAAGTTGTATGATGCCCAAGGCGAAGAAACACTGTTAACTGGCCGCAGCGAAAAGAAGTTAAATACGCTTGCTCAACACCTCTCAAGTAAAGCTCAGGTGCGAAGTTGTGATCTGATCGACGCATCGCAAGTGGAGAATTTATTTGATGAGTTACCTCAAGCGCCTACTACCGTGATTCATTGTGCGGGAAGTGGTTATTTTGGTTTGTTGACCGAGCAAGACCCGCAAGAGATTCAAAAGCTGATTGAAAACAATCTCACCTCCGCAATTCATGTCCTAAAAGAGTTGGTAAAGCGTTATCAAGAGCAGCCTGTAAATGTTGTGATGGTAATGTCGACAGCGGCACAACAGCCAAAGGCACAAGAATCGACTTATTGTGCGGTGAAGTGGGCAGTTAAAGGTTTGATTGAGTCCGTTCGTATGGAGTTAAAAGGTAAACCAATGAAAATTATTGCCGTATATCCAGGTGGCATGGCAACCGAGTTTTGGGAAACGAGTGGTAAGTCATTAGATACGAGCAGCTTTATGAGTGCCGGTGATGCGGCGCAAATGATCCATGGTGCGCTATCTAATATTGGTAATGGTTACGTTTCGGATATTACCGTTAATCGTTTATAGGGCTTAATGGTTGGTGTTATAACAAAGTGAAATGGCAGACTGAGCTAAGATGAGATCTCCTTTGTCACACTTTGTGGCGAAATTATCAGCAAACGATAGTTATTTAAGGTTTTTCTGCTTGCGCAGGTCAAAAGCTTCCGTATAATGCCAACCATCAAAGGGCAATAGCCCAGAGATGCCGGTGTGGTGAAATTGGTATACACGACGGATTCAAAATCCGTTGCCTTCGGGCGTGGCGGTTCAAGTCCGCCCACCGGTACCATATTCCAAGACAAAGCCTCGACGAAAGTCGGGGCTTTGTTGTATCTGAGGTTTGTGAATTCAAATCCAGCGTGGCGGCAGGAGTGCCTGTCCAATCAAGTCGCCCACCGGCACCATACATAGAAAGGTCGCTTTTATAGCGGCCTTTCGTCGTTTTGGGCGTTTGAAAATAGCAGAAGAATGTTAGTTAGCGTTGCTTTCGCGGTGGCGGCAGGAATGCCTGTCCAATCAAGTCCGCCCACCGGTACCATATTTTAAGACAGAGCCTCGACGAAAGTCGGGGCTTTGTTGTATCTGAGGTTTGTGAATTCAAATCCAGCGTGGCGACAGGAGTGCCTGTCCAATCAAATCAGCCTACCGATATCATATGTTTAAGGCAGATCCTCGACGTTATGATTTCTCAAAATAAAAAAAGCGCGAGGGGTATGCCTCGCGCAAACTACTACATGGTGATAGTAGGAACAGCCTATAGAGCTGTGAACAAGGTGTTCTGAGTGCTTGGAGTCCAATCCGCTTGCGATACGTGTGGTACGTTGACTAGGTAGCGGATACCTTGGTAAGTCACGACATCACCAGCTTCATAAGCAACGTTTAGTGTCCAGTTAGTTGCAGGATCGGCATTTGTCCAAAGGCTAGTTGTTGAAGACGGTGCCCAATCCTGTTGTGCGACGTGCGTTGTAACCGCTTTATAAACAGTACCTGAATGCGTTACGTAATCACCAGCAACGTATGCCTGGCCAACTTGCCAAACTGGTGTGTAGTTATCCATGGTATCGAAAATGTATCCTGCTTCTTTTGCGATTTGGATAAACGTAGCCAGCTTCGGTAAGTTTTTGGTTGCTCCCATGCCGCGTTTGCCATCTTCGAATAAGAACTCATGTGTTAACACGATAACTTTGTCTGCGTGTAGCGGAGTACCACAAGGGAATTCCTGCGCTTTGGAGTTGATAGGATTGATCGTTGTTGGCGCACAACTGTTAAGAGCGGCGTCGACATAGCCTAGGAAAGGTTCTGCTTCCGTCAAACTGTTTGCTGGCATTGCAATGCCCCAGTTCTCCGGTGCCCAGTCGAGATCCCACCCATGAGTTTGATAGCCTTTATTCGCAAGAATATTTTGTACTTCAATGGAAGCTTTTACACTGTTTGATGGATTATCGGTGTCACACACATAGCCTGGTTCCCAAGGCTTTAGATCGTCAGAAGTTGCACACAAGCCATCCGCTTTGAAGTTCTTTGTTACACGCCAACCATTGGTGTAAGGCAATCGTGCAAACTCTTCACCGCGATAGTTTGGATAACTGTTGATATTCGGCAAGTATCTTTCCAACACTGCTAAGTTCTCGGCAAACGTCCCCGCATCATAAACAGGATCTTGGTAAGAGTTGATTTGATGATCGCCGGTTGCATTACACTCAGCACCGCTGTTTGGGCCAAATTCTTCGACACAGTTATGGATCATGTGGGCATAACTATGGTTAGCAACGATATGCCCAGTGTCTAGAGCAAGTTTAAGTGCTTCTAAAGCACGATCCTCATTCTCATCTCCAATGCCGTCCAAGTGCCAAGCGTTAAAGTAGAAAGTACCTTTAACTCCTTGTTGATTAAGCACATTAATAACGTCGATAGACGCATTAATCGGGCCGTCATCAAAGGTCAAATAAATGGTGCCTTTGGGTGCTTCTTGGGCATAAGAGAATTGAGATAGCGCAGAGCCTAAAAGTGTAACCATAGCCAGTTTTGTTAATTTCATTTTCTATTCCTTTGTTGAAATTAATTATGACATTGTCAGTAGTGAAATATTGATAGTTATAAATGTAATTAAATGATTTTTGTTATTTTGTTGGCTTTTATCCTAGACCTAATTAATTAATAAAAAATAGGCCGTATTTTCCAAAATGGGATTTGGTTCACGAACAATGCAACCGGTTGCGCTTTTTTGCGTTGGTTATTTTTGCTACAGTTTTTGTAGATTGAAATTTACACAACGGGAGTAAGGCTATGAAAAAAATCCTTTTATGCTGTAGTGCTGGTATGTCGACCAGTATGCTAGTAAGGAAAATGGAGCAAGCTGCTGAAAAGCAAGGGCTTGAGTGCAAGATTGATGCGTTATCGGTCAACGCATTTGATGAAGCGATCAAAGAGTACGATGTGTGTTTGCTTGGTCCTCAGGTGCGATTCCAACTAGAAGAACTGCGTAAAACCGCACAAGAGCACGGCAAAAATATTGATGCTATTTCTCCACAAGCTTATGGAATGATGAAAGGGGAAGAAGTATTACAACAAGCATTAGAACTGATTAACTAATTCAATAACTTTAAATAGAAAGAAGAATATCCACTAAATATAAATATTTGGTGCGGGATTCTTTTGTCTAAAAATAAGGATGGACTCTATGAAGCTTTATGATGCGATTATAGGAATAGTCGAAAAGCATATAGCCCCGATTGCGGCAAAAGTGGGAAATCAACCCCATGTTAGAGCAATGAGAGACGGATTTATTGTGGCAATGCCGTTTATTATTGTTGGTAGTTTTATCTTAATTTTTGCTTTCCCACCATTTGCTGAAGACACCACATTTACACTCGGGCGAGTCTGGTTAGACTTCGCCACCACACATTTCGATACCATTATGATGCCCTTTAATATGTCGATGGGGATCATGACTATATTTGTCTCGCTTGGGGTTGCCTATAGCTTAGCCAAAGCGTACAAAATGGATGGGATCACCAGCGCGGTATTATCACTGATGAGCTTCCTTTTGGTTGCTGCTCCAGCTAAAGATGGCGCACTAGCTATGAAGCACATGGGCGGTACCGGAATCTTTACCGCGGTAATGTGTGCCTTCTTTGCGGTTGAGCTCTACCGCTTTATGAAAAAGCACAACATTACGATCCGCATGCCAGAGCAAGTACCACCTGCAATCGCTCGTTCTTTCGAGGTCCTTTTGCCAGTACTCGCTATATTCCTAACCTTGTATCCGCTGAGTATTTTTGTTCAAACTCAATATGACATGCTGATCCCTGATGCGGTGATGGCAATGTTCAAGCCACTGATCAGTGCATCGAATACCTTACCTGCAATCATTGGTGCATTGCTGGTGTGTCAGCTACTTTGGTTTGCTGGTATTCACGGTGCGGCGATTGTGGTGGGTCTTCTATCGCCAATCTTCCTTACCAACATCAGCGCTAACATTGATGCGTTTGTTGCGGGTCAACCAATTCCAAACGTATTTACTCAACCATTCTGGGATTTCTATATCTTTATTGGTGGTTCGGGCGCAACACTTGCGCTAGTGATGCTGATGTCATTTAGCCGTTCCGCGCACCTTAAGAGTATCGGCCGAATGAGTGCTGTGCCGGGTTTCTTCCAAATCAATGAACCTGTGATTTTTGGTAGCCCAGTAGTAATGAACCCAATCCTGTTTATTCCCTTTGTATTTGCGCCAATCGTTAACGCAACTATTGCTTACTTTGCAGTACAGCTTGGCTTTGTGGGCATGGGGGTTGCGACTACACCTTGGACAACGCCTGCATTGATTGGTGCTTCATGGGGTAGTGGTTGGACGTTCTCACCTGTGCTGTTGGTGATTGGCCTACTGATTCTTGACCTCTTTATTTATCTGCCGTTCTTCAAGATGTTTGAGAAGCAGGTGATGGAACAAGAGTTACCTACGAGCAAAGAAAGTAAGGATGCTGAACAGCCATCTGGCGAAGGCGTGACTGCTTAATAGTAATTGGGCTGTCACATGGCAGCCCATGTTTCTGGAGAGAAAAGATGGAACAAGAATTAGTCGTAATGGAAATTATCTGTAATGCAGGTGAAGCCAGAAGTTTGAGCTATGAGGCATTGCGTTTATCGAGAGAGAAGGATTTTTCAGCCGCAGAGGAAAAGCTTTCTCAAGCAAGAGAGTGCATCAACAAAGCCCACCTGATTCAAACCCAACTAATTGAAGAAGATCAGGGTGAAGGCAAAGTGCCAATGACCTTGGTGATGGTACACGCTCAAGATCATTTGATGACGACCATCTTAGCGCAAGAAATGGCAGTGGAAATTGTCGCGTTGAATAAGCAGTTAGCAGAAAAATAAGGACGTCGCTATGCCAAGAAATGCAATCAAACTCGCCATTATTGGTGGTGGTAGTAGTTATACTCCAGAGCTTGTTGAGGGCGTAATAAAACGCTTGGAGTTCTTGCCTGTAAAGCAAATGCACTTTGTGGATATTGAGTCTGGCGCAGAGAAATTGGAGATCATTAAAGGCTTAGCACAACGAATGGTCGACAAGGCAGGGGCGGATATTGAAATCAAAGCGAGCTTTGATCGCCGAGATGCGATTAAAGACGCTGATTTTGTTATGACTCAGTTCCGCGTTGGTGGCTTGGCTGCGCGATCGAATGATGAGCGCATTCCGATTAAATATGACGTTATAGGTCAGGAAACAACAGGGCCGGGTGGCTTTGCCAAAGCGCTGCGTACTATTCCGGTTATTCTTGATATTTGTAAAGACATTGAAGAGCTAGCGCCTAATGCGTGGATGCTCAACTTTACTAACCCTGCAGGTTTGGTATCAGAAGCGGTCAGTAAATACACCAACGTAAAGAGCATTGGTTTGTGTAACGTTCCGGTGTCTATGGAAATGATGATTGCTGAAATGATGGATTGCGAGCCGAAAGAGCTTCAACTTGAGTTTGCAGGTTTAAATCATCTTGTTTGGGTATTGAAAGCGTGGCTTAAAGGCAAAGACATTACTCAAACCGTACTGGAGAAAGTTGGGGATGGCGCTAACTTCAGTATGAAGAATATCTGGGAAGAACCGTGGGATCCGGCATTTCTTAAAGCGCTTGGAGCAATTCCTTGCCCTTATCATCGTTACTTCTATCAAACCGATGCGATGTTAGCAGAAGAAAAGCAGAGTGCAGGTGAGCAAGGCACGCGAGCAGAGCAAGTTATGGCGACAGAGAGTGCTCTATTTAAGCTGTATCAAGACCCGAATTTAGACCACAAACCAAAAGAGTTGGAAGAGCGAGGCGGTGCCTATTACTCAGATGCGTCATTAAACCTCGTCGACTCAATTTATAACAACCGTAACAGTATCCACGTAGTGAACGTGTTAAACAATGGGGCTATCAATGGCTTACCTGATGATGCAGTGATCGAGTGTAGTGCTGTAATTGGAAGTTGGGGAGCGAAGCCACTTGCGGTTGGTGAGCTATCAAGCAATATCAAAGGCTTACTTCATCAAGTTAAAGCTTATGAGCAACTCGCTATCGAAGCAGCAGTTGAAGGAAGCTACGACAAAGCACTAATGGCGTTAACCAATAACCCACTTGTTCCAGATATTGGTCGAGCCAAGTCCATATTGGATGAGATCTTAGCAGTGAACGCCCCTTATCTACCTCAATTCAAATTAACAACGTTATAGAGCGAGGAGACACGCCAATGAAAGTAATTTTTAATGCCGATGATTTTGGTTTAACTCCCGGTGTGAATAAAGGCATTGTTAAAGCCCATCAACAAGGAGTGGTTCGTTCAACCACTATGATGGTGGGGATGGATGCTGAAGAACATGCCGTGGAATTAGCAAAGCAAAATCCGAACTTAAAGATTGGCGTGCATTTGCGTTTTACTGCAGGTGCCCCGGTAACAGGGCACCTGAATCTTACCAATGGTCAAACGCAGTTTGTTAGTTACGATGAGCTATGGAAGAAACAAGATTTCGAAGAAGAGGTGGTTTACCAAGAGGCAATCGCTCAAGTCGAGGCATTTCTAAAATTGGGATTGTCTCTGAGTCATTTAGATAGCCATCACCATGCGCATACACACCCACAGTTGCTTCCTGTGATTCGCAAAGTTGCTCAGAAATATAAAGTGCCTTTGCGCGGCAGCGGCTTGTGCCATACAGAGAGTAAGGTGAAGTACTACTTTACCGATGAGTTTTATGATCAAGGAGTTAGTTTGGATGGCATCATGAAGCATTTGTTGAGCTTGAAAGCTAAATATGATGTGGTTGAAGTGATGTGTCATCCGGCTGAGGCGGATCAATCCTTATTATTGAAAAGTAGCTATGCCTTGCAAAGAGAGCTGGAACTTCAAGTGCTGACTTCTCCAATACTGAATCAAGAATTTGCTCAGCATGGTATGACAGTCACGGATTACTCGGCTCTCATTTCTTCAAGTAAAGTCGTCAGTGTATGATTAAGGCTGTCAGCATCGACCCCTATACACCTTACGATTTGCTGGCAGCCACTTTTTTGTATTATCACCACGAATAAAACATAAGTAGTTGGATCTAGTTGTATTATGGCAAGGATAAAAGATGTAGCCGAACTTGCGGGAGTAAACCGTTCCACCGTGTCTCGCATTATTAATGGGGAAGGTAAGTTCCGCGATGAGACGAGAAAGAAAGTTGAAGCTGCTATGGCGGAGCTTAACTATCGCCCAAGCGCTATTGCTCGTTCACTGGCGACTTCATCTAGTAACATGGTCGGCCTCTTGGTTACTTACTACACGGGTGGATTCTTTGGTGAGATGATGGAACAAGTGCAGACCGAATTGGACATGCATAAGAAATTTCTGATTACTGCGCAAGGTCACCACTCTGCTGACGGGGAACGAGAAGCTATCCAACGCTTTAATGACCTACGTTGCGATGGCTACGTGCTGCACAGTCGTTACCTATCTGATGATCACTTGCGAGAACTTGCAAAGCAACCAACGCCATTTGTGTTGCTCGATCGTTATGTCGAGGGTATTGAAGAGCGCTGCGTTACCTTCAATCATCATCATGCTAGCCGAATTGCTGTCGAGCACTTAATCGCTGGTGGTCATAAAAATATTGCCTGTATCACAGGCCCCTCTCAGCGTCATAACAGTTTATTGAGAAAGCTCGGCTATGTTGATGCGATGAAAACTGCTGGTATTGATATAGACGAGAGCTGGTGTGAAGAAGGTAATTACGGACGTCAAAGTGGCTACGACGCAATGGCCGCTATTTATCACCGACATCCTGAAGTGACGGCTGTGTTTTCATGTAGTGAAGAGATGACGGTCGGAGCAATGCAGTTCTTGCATGAAAAACGCATATCAGTACCAGAGCAAATCTCATTAGTAAGTTTCGATAGTGTGGACCTATGTGAAAGTCTCTACCCTACGGTATCAGCTGTTCATTTTCCTATCAGTGATATGGCAAGAGTCGCTGTACAAACGTTAATGAGTTTAATTAAAGACCAGCAATTACATACCAAGCCAGTATTTGAAGCGGAACTAAAACTTCGTAAAGCAGACCGCACACTTTCCTAACTCTATTTCTAACTCCACTCTGTGCAAGTTTGTTGATGGCATGCACAGAGCTGCTTTATTCACTCCCCTTATTGATGAATTCATTTACAAAATCTACTAGTATTAGATGCTTATCATCAAAGTCTTATCAGCAGTGGAACAGTGGCAGCAATTAAACTTACAGTGGATCGTATTCAGCCCGGATTACATATCCGTCTTCCGCTAAAGTGGAACGATCACCCGTTTCTACTCAACAGCTTCAAAATTAAAGACCAAGAACAAGTGGAGATGATCCGTCATCTTGGCGTGAAGTTCGTATATTTTAATCCAGATCAAAGCGATGCCTCCCCTTTACCGGCGAATCAACCTCAAGTAGAAGTAAAGCAAGTTCATGCGTTAGATCTTGAAGCGCAAAAACTATGGCAAGAAAAACAAAAGCGAATTGAAAAGTTGAGTGCTTATCGTCGTCGCGTCATCCAATGCGAAAAAGAATTCGAACGCTCGCTTGCTCGCATGCGTTCAGTTATGACCAAGATTCGCAACCGTCCTGCTGATGCAGTAGGGGAAGCGAAGCAACTCATCGACGATATCGTTGAGAAGTTAATGTGTGATGACAATGTGACTCTTCATTTGATGAACGGAAAGAATGAATTTGAAGATATCTATTTCCATTCTCTCAACGTTGCTGTCATTGCGATGATGATTGGGCGAGCGAAGGGTTACTCTGCAGAGCAACTCAAAGCGCTTTCTTTTGCGGCTTTGTTCCATGATATGGGCAAAATCAAAATTCCAACAGCCATATTAAGGAAGCAAGTTCCCCTCAGTGAACCTGAAAGCAACTATCTAAAGCTGCACACCAAGTATGGCTTAGATATGGCTAATCAGATTGAAGGCTTTCCAGAAAGTGCAAAGACGGTAATAGTGCAGCATCACGAGCTTCGTGATGGCTCGGGTTACCCTGAAGGCCTAAAAGGAGATGAGATTGATGAACTTGCACAAGTGATTATTGTAGCTAACGCTTTTGATAATCTGTGCCATACCCCGGTTGCTGCTGAGCAAAAAATCCCATATACGGCACTTTCCCACTTATATAAGAACTGCAAACACCTATATAAAGAAGAGAACCTTAATATCTTAATTAAGTTTATGGGGGTGTTCCCTCCAGGGACTGTGGTTCAGCTTTCTAATAATATGGTGGGTTTGGTTATCTCAGTGAATGCATCTCATCTATTGTTTCCGAATGTGCTGGTCTACGATCCAGCGGTTCCCAGAACTCAAGCGCCAATTATCGACCTTGCATCAAAGGATATAAAGATAGTTAATGCGATTCATCCATCTAAATTGCCGGAAAAAATCAAAGATTACCTCAATCCGCGTTCACGCATTTCTTACTTCTTCGATAGTGACGAGTAGTTATCCACAGCTTTTTGTGGGTAAATTGTAGAGATCCTGAGTGTTATTTCTGGGTAATTTTAAGGTTGGATGGAAAGTATCCATTTGGCATGTTTTTTTAGAAAAAATGCATTTTTAGTATTGCCAAAGAAAATCTTCTCCCTATAATGCGCATCCATCGACACGGCAGACGCCATAAGGCTTCAGCAGAGTCGGAGAGGTAAAAAGCTTCTACGAAAAATTAGTTGAAAAAAGTGTTTGACACTCTCAATTATCTCGCTAGAATGCACCTCCGCTTTGAGAGAAAAACTTCTTGATAAGCAAGCTCTTTAAAAATATAGACCTATCAATCTGTGTGGGCACTCGTTGATGATAATCCAATTAGAAGCTTCGGCTTCAAATTAGGTTTCAATGATACGAAGTGACCATTGAGTCGAAAGACTCAGCACAGTCAATTCAAA